>JAAYXR010000109.1 GCA_012515785.1 Acholeplasmataceae bacterium
TAATGATGTAGTAGCAAGATGGAAAGGTGTTGAAGCACCAAATGTTCAAGTCAAATTCATCGCTACACTACCAGCTGAAACACCAGCAGATGCCACTATTTATTTAGTTGGTTCAATGGTTAATTGGCAGTTAGGTGATGCTTATGCGTTAACTAAGAATGGTGAGACTGGTAATTACGAAGTAACCTTAACATTAAAAGGCTATGAAACTTATGAATATAAATATATCATTGGTAATTCTTCATATGACTTTGAAGAATATACTGCTGAAGGTACTCCAATTGTCAACCGAAAAGTTACAGTAGCGTATGGTATGCCAGCAGTTGCCAATACCGTAGCTAGATGGAAAGGAATTGAACCAGGAGCAGCCGATGTTCAAGTTAAATTCATCGCTACAGTTCCTGCAGAAACACCAGCGGATGCCAGCGTTTATCTAGTTGGTTCAATGTGTGATTGGAAATTAGAAAAAGCTCATTTACTAGCTAAGAATGGTGAAACTGGTAAGTATGAAGTTACCATAACCTTAAAGGCAGGAACGACATATGAATATAAATATATCGTTGGTAATACTTCATATGATCATGAAGAAGTACAAGCTAGTGGTGAAGGAATCGCTAATCGCGAAGTTATGGCAATAGCTGAAATGTTACCAGTTGAAAATACAGTCGCTAGATGGAAAGGTATTGCCGTACCACCGGTAAATATGGTTCAAAATCCTAACTTTGCTAGTGGCATGGACAACTGGGCGACATTTACTGGCGCTGGTGCAGCTAATTATACTCCTGATGGAGAAAACGGATTAAAAGTTGAAGTCGTTACCGTTGGTGCTTCTTATGAACCAAGATTAAGTCAAATGGGAATTGCCTTTGAAAAAGGTAAATCTTATCGTATTTCATTTGATGCTAAAGCATTAGCTGAAAAGACAATCAATTTACAAGTTGGTCAATTAATTGATTTTGATCCTTACTTTATTAACTTTATCAATGGATGGATTGTTCACCGTGAAGTTGGACTTGAGTGGAACACACTTACTTTTGAATTTACGATGAATCATGAAAATCCAAATGGTGGAATCGTCCTTGAATTTGGAACAGTAGGCGCAAGCGCAGTAGCAACCACACTTTGGATCAGAAATGTCGAAGTTGTCGAAATAGATTTACTTCCAGTCGTCAAAGAAACTGTTAAATTTGAAGTAACAGTACCTGAATATACGACAGGTGAAGTGGCATTAGTTCATAATTTAATCGGTTGGGATGCACTTAATGGTTTAGTTTTAACTAAAAATAGCGAAACCGGCAAATATGAAGGTCAAATGGAAATTCAAGTGGGAATGACACTTGAATATAAATATGTGTTAAACAAGAATTGGGCTAATGTTGAAGTGCAGTCTGATGGCGTAACTGACATTCCAAACCGAGTATTAAACATTACATCTGGCATGGTAAAAACATTAGATACAGTTCAAAGATGGAAAGGTATTGAGCCACCAGCACCAAAAGTAACAACTCATTTTGTGTTAACGGTACCAGCAGGAACTCCAGCTGACGCGGTAATTTATATCATTGGTGAATTACCAGGATTAGAAAATGTTTATCCAGAACCACCAACACAACCAACTCATGCGTGGGGCAACTTCACTGATGATTATAAGTTAGTTAGAGGTGAAGACGGAAAATACCGAATTTCAATTGAATCAGAACCAAATTTCTATCTAAGATATAATTATTATATAGTTATGGGTGATAAGAATATTAGAGAGATTGGTGCGCTTAGAACTCATACCGCTGTCGCCACCAATACCCTTAATGATGAAGTTACTAAATGGGAAGAACCAGTGACAATTACCTTTAGCGTTACTGTCCCTGAAGGAACTCCAGCTGACGCTTCGGTTTACGTTATTGGAGTGTTCAAAGAATTAATTTATCCAGGAATGGGAGTTAATCCAACGCAACTAAATCATCAATGGAATAACTTTACTAATAAGTATAAGATGACTAAAGGTGAAGGAAGTGTTTATACATTATCACTTGTAATTGATTACAACTATACATTCTTTTATAAATATGTTTATACCGTTGATAATATTGACCGTTTCTGGGAAACAGGAGATGATAGAAGTCGTACAGCTACCGAAACTATAACATTAAATGATACAGTTTCAGCTTGGAATCCAGCACCAGCCAAATATACAGTGACCTTTAGTGTGACCGTACCAGCGGTACCAGAAGGAGCTAATGTTTATATGATTGGGGTATTCCCAGGATTGTTATGGTTAGGTGATTTAGGTGAAGGTGAAGATCCAACAGTAAACCATCAATGGAATAACTTTAGCAATACATATAAGATGACTAAAGGTGAAGGTAATGTTTATACACTTAATGTTGAAGCGCCAGTTAATTTTACGTTAATATATAAATACGCGATTTTAACAAGTTCTAACGATCGAGTTTGGGAAGTACACGATAATCGTGAATATGTAGTTACTGCTGCAGGAACTCAAAATGACGTTGTTAACTCATGGGAAGAAATTCCAACAACTGATAAAATGGTATTAATTTCAGTTGCAGCACCAGCGGGAACTGAAAATGTCTATTTTGTTGGTAATGTTACCGAGCCAGCTTGGGACGTTAGTAATCCAGTACCACTAACTTATAATTCAGTTAGTGGAAAATTTGAAATTGAAGCGCCATTTTCAGTTGGTTACGTCTTAGAGTATAAATTTGTATGTGGTCCGCATTGGGCATTTGTTGAAGTTGATGGATCAGGCGAAGATATTGGCAATCGACAAACGACAATTCAAGAAGAAACAACTTCAATCGAAGTAACAGTTGCCGGATGGAAAAATGTTTATGATCCAGACGGAGCCAATGTAGTTATCGAATTTATCGTTACCGTTCCAGCGGGAACCACTGGTGATGTTTATTTAGTTGGAATTAATGGTTGGGATCTTGCTGATGGTATTAAATTAACGAAAAATAATGAGACTGGTAAATATGAAGGTAATGTAACACTTCAATCGGGTCATGTTTACGAATATAAATTCGTTAATGGAACTACTTGGGAGACAGGGGCTAATCGGGTGTTAGTTCCAACATCTGATCAAACTGAACAAGCCGATACAGTTACGGCATGGTCATCATAAAATAAATAATATTTTGATACAAATAATTAAAAGCGCCAATGGCTTAATCATGCCATTGGCGCTTTGTTTATTATTTATTTTATAGGTTTTGTTTTCTCTTTTTAAGGATCAATAAGACTGCAATTAAGGCTCCAGAAGCGATTAAAACTACTGGAATTGAAATACCTAATATTAATCCTAAATTACTTGATTTAGGTGTTGCTAAACACTCAACTTGAATAAATTCAAGCAATGTATCATCACTTACAACCTTATCATAAATTAAGACATTAGCTTTACCTGAGCCTTTAAACGTAATAATAATTTCATTTTCGTCTAAGACAGCGGTTGCCACATCTTCATTTGAGACGAAAATTACTAAATCATCAATTGAATAATTTTTATCAATAATAGTTAGTGATACTGGATAAGTGTTGCCTTCTCTAATTTTAACTTGGTTAACCGCAACCACTAATTTATCTTGTTCGATTGGAATTGGAATTGGGATTTCATCATCTGGATCGGCGGTACCATCTTGGTTGATACCCCAATCCATTTCGTAGAAGTTAGGAGCTTCTTTTTTCTCCGGATTAAATTCCACTAAGTTATTTTTATCAACGAAGATTCCAACTGAGTTAGGTAGGATATTACGTTTAGCACCAGCTTTAATTTCAGCGACTCCATATGGATGAACCATTCCAAAGTTATCAGTATAAACAAACGTATCGCGATCAACTGTGTAGTCCATAAAGTTTCCGGTACCGTTAAAGACTAAGGTCATACCTGGAGAAGTAGCAGTTGGCTCAATTCTAACTTTGAAATTATTATACTCGGAGTTATTTAAAAATCTCATTCTTTGTTTGATTTCAGTAGCTTTTCCCATCCTTAAGGTATTAAATAATTTTCTAATAGCGACTAAATTACGATAATAATTAAAGATTTCAATATTCTCAACTTTTAAGTTGTAGTCAATTTGGTTAACTCTATCTGGTAAGTTATAAGAGTTATCAGCAAGTCCAGAAGTAACTCGATTATCATCTTCATATAAGACATCTTGAGGCACATCTTTAGTGTGCATCATATCAACTCCGCCATGTAAATAAGGGATTCCTTGACTTAGTAAGACAAATGAGTTAGCCAATTTGTGTAAATCTTTTAAATCATCACCGCGTTTACCATTTAAGAATAAGAAATCTCTTAATGTATGACCATCATGTACTGAAACATAGTTAATAATTCTCCAAGGTTCTTTATGCATTGATTGTTGCCAAGTTTCAGCCGCGGCACCATCAATTTCAGCAGCGCCTGCCAAGCCATATCTAACTCTGGCAGCGATAAAAGGATTATTTCTATCCCCTTTAATCCAATCTTTATAACCAATTCTTGATGCGTCAGAGAATGATCCAACATTTAATTTTGGCATATTGACTGTATTTGACATTTGGCTATCTGGAAGTGGAGTTTCGCCAGCTGGCCAAGGTTCACCATATACTACGATTGTTGGATCAATTTGATTTAAGGCTTTTTCAATGTCATTCATAGTCTTAATGTCGTGTAAAGCCATTAAGTCAAAACGGAATCCAGAAATATTATATTCTTTAGCCCAAAATGAAATTGAATCAATCATAAACTTTCTAAACATTGGGCGATCTGAGGCGGTTTCATTTCCAGTCCCACTACCATTAGACCATGAACCATCAACGTTTAAGCGGTAGTAATAGTTAGGTACTAAGTATTGGAAGTTAGAGTTTTCGGCATTACTGGTATGGTTATAAACCACGTCCATAATTAATCTAATGCCTTTATTATGTAAGGCTTGTACCATCGTTTTAAATTCGTTAACTCGTACCGCACCATCAAATGGATTAGTTGAATACGAGCCTTCAAGTGAGTTAAAGTTTCGTGGCATATAACCCCAGTTATAAGCGTGATTTTTCATATAAGCTTCATCTTTTAATCTCGTTTCATCAACTTCGCCGTGATCAAAGAATGGAAGAATATGAATTGCGTTAACACCTAATTCTGCAATATGATCAAGTCCGGTGGTAACGGTGACATCACCTTTAGTATAAGTAGTACCAGATTGGGCTAGACCTAGAAAAGTTCCGGCTAATTCTTTAGGACCTCCCCAAGATGAGTGAGTGGTAAAGTCTCTAACGTGTAATTCATAAATAATATAGTCAGTCCAGTTAGTGATGGTATTTGGTCTTTTGTTTTGCCAGTTAGTAGGATTAGTTTTAGAAAAATCTAAAATCATTCCTCTTAATCCGTTAGCTCCGAGTGAATAAGCGTAAGGGTCAACAATTTCGTTTGAAGCTGAACCATTTATAACTGTGTAGGTGTAATATTTACCATGTAAATCACCAACAAATTCTGCTTCCCAAACTCCTTTTTCTTTTTTAGTCATTGGAATTGATTCGTAAGGAGTATCTTCAATAT
This sequence comes from Acholeplasmataceae bacterium, assembly GCA_012515785.1. Lineage (GTDB taxonomy): Bacteria > Bacillota_I > Bacilli_A > Acholeplasmatales > Acholeplasmataceae > DUQW01. The sequence goes on from JAAYXR010000109.1 coordinate 5,561, forward strand.
CAGCTTCCGCTAATTTATTCCCTAAATTATCATATAGTGGATGTCCTTGGTGATATAAGTTTAAAATGATATTTTCAGAAGTAGGTGACCAAACTTTAAAAGTAGTTTTCGCTTTCGTATAAATTGGACCCAGAGTTCCACTATAATAAAAGGCATTGGTAAATTCTTGAGTATCATATAGTTTTTCAAGACCGACTTGTTTTACTGCGTGTCCACCATCAGCAAAAGTTTGTTCAACGGTGTAACGTTTAGTAATATCAATTACACCCCCTGGATTAATCGTAAATTGATTAGTAGTAGAGGTACCACTGGCAATTTCAACGTTATCTTCTTTTAAAATCCAATCGCCTAAACCAGTCGCTTCAACGACGATACCTTTAGCAATATTAAAGTAAGTTTTAAAAATAGTATCTTTAATTACTGGTCTTGAATTATAAATGGCTTGATCGCCTTGAACAAAGTAAAAATGATATTTATTATCAATAATTTCAGTGTTGGCATCAATTGTGATAAATCGATCTCCACCCGGTTCGCGGATTACTCCGTCCCATCCGGATTTATTTTTAATAATAACTCCAAGTCTTCTAGCACCAGTATAAGAAGCTTTAGTTAAATCAACTGATGTCACTAACCAGTTAGGATGATCCGTTTCTAGAATAAAATCATGTTGAGAACCAGCACTAGGGTTAGGTTGGTCTTGCCACACCCAAGCATTATGGTCTTGGTCGATATTATTGTATCTGTAATAGTGGATTACAATCTCTTCAGGAGTCATCGCTTTTACGACTCTAGCACTTATTAAAAATACTCCGATTAAAACGATAAATCCTAAATAAAATTTTCTTAATAACTTCAATTTCATCACCTACATTTTGTAATATTCAACCTCATTCTATCATTTTATTTAATTTATGAAAACATAAATTTAAATAATCCTAAGTGAAACCGCTATCACTTTGTTAATATTAAAAAATTAAAGAAAAATGAAAAAGGGCTTGACAAATTTTCATCTTACGATATAATAAATACGTGTCAAAATTTAAGAGAGGTGAAAAGTTGACCGAAAAACAAAAAAAACGAATCGAAAAGCTTCCCCAAGAAGCGAGAGATAATCTGTTAAATGATTATGATGAAATGATTAAACAGGGATATACTCCCCAGGAAGTAGACTTAGAAATTAGAATTATGTGTGCGGAAGGGTTGTTCACAAAAGATGATGCCTCGCGGCTCCTATTAATTCTCTTAAAAGGTGAAGCGGAAGCAAGAGTAATTACTAGCGAACAAAGAAAAAGAATCAACAAACTTCCCGATGATATAAGAAGTGATATACTAAACGGATATCAATTCAGTCTCAGTCGAGGAAAAAGGCCATTAGAATTTGAAAATGAGTTATGGATTATGAGGGCTGAAGGTAAAATTGAACACTTCGAAGTAATAAGGATAGTCCATATGAGAAATAGGGACAAATAAATACATCAAAAAGGTGCTAAAAATAGCGCCTTTTTTAATTCGACAATTCAATTGACATTTGAATTATGTTAAAATATGTGAAAATCTATTTACTTTTAAATTATTAAAGATTATAATGAAAGTAGATAATTATATTATCTAAAAAGGGGGCGGATATTATGAAAAAAGTATTAGTTACTGGAGCATCAGGTCATGTTGGGAATATGTTAGTAAGAGAACTTTATGAACAAAATTATGAAGTTTATTCTTTAGTAATGCCGCATGATAAGATAGATCATCTAACTCCATACTCAAAGATTATTTATGGTGATATTTTAGATAAAGAAGGGCTAAAATATAATTTTCAAGGAATGAATTATATTGTTCATGCTGCAGGGGTCATTGAAATTGGTTCGGGTAATAAAAAGTTTGTTTATAAAGTGAATTATGA
>JAAYXR010000110.1 GCA_012515785.1 Acholeplasmataceae bacterium
AATTATGTCTAAAATAACATTTTTATATCATGTAATTTATAAATTATTTATTTGAAATAAATAATATGCTATTATAAACAATATAAGGAGTTGGTAAAGATGGATTTTGAAAAATTAACCAATGATGTAATTAATGAAACTGATGTAATAATTAAAAAGTTTGGTCCAAGACTTGCTGGAACTAAACCATCAGTTGATACAGCTGATTATTTATATAATGATGCTAAAAACTATAGTGATGAAATTCATACTGATGATTTTAAAATTAGTAAAGGTGCATTTTTAGGCTGGATTAATATTTTAGTAATTGCTTATTTAATTGGGCTAGTATTTTTAATTTTAAAATTAGAATATGTAACACTAGGATTAATGATTGCGAGTTTATTAATTTTCTATTTCCAATTTATTAGATATTTACCGGTTATTGACTTTTTATTTCCGAGAGGAAAGTGCCGTAATGTTTATGGTGTGATTGAACCGAAAGATGAAGTTAAACAACAAATTATTATTTCCGGACACCACGATAGTGCCCCAATTTTTAATTTCTTTGTTTATCAACCAAAACTATATAACTTAAGAGTTACTGGATCGATTGCGTTTGTTGTATTAAGTTTAGTGTTGTCGGCAGTAAACTTATTTATTGATAATGAGATTTTACATTGGGTTTCAGTTGGAGTCATTGGTTTAGGAGCTTTATTAGTGGGACAAATGTGGTTCTTTAGAAGTATGAGAAAAGCGACTCCAGGAGCTGGAGATAACTTAGCTTCAACTCAAATTGCCTTTCAAATGGCTAAATATTACTACAGTTTAAAAGGAACCAAAAATGAACTAAAACATACTAGAATAATATTTGCTTCATTTGATGCGGAAGAAGAAGGATTAAGAGGAGCTAGAGCCTTTGTTAAAAAACATAAAGAAGAACTACTCCAAACTAAAACATATTTATTAAATATTGAATGTTTATATGATGAAAATGAGTTATTTTTCTTAACTAGTGATATTAATAATAGTGTTAAGTTAAGTGATAATTTAGCTGATAAGTTAGTAGATATTGCTAGTGATTTAGGAGTTAAAACTCATAAACAACCAATTGCGGTATTAACAGGCGGAACTGATGCTGGTGAGTTTGGTAAGATTGGTGTCGAAGCGACTACCATTATGGGAATGCCGTGGACTAATGATAGCCGTAGTGCGGTATATCACACACCAAAAGATACAGTTGACAAAGTATCGAAAAAAGCGGTTGCGATTACCGCTAATATCTTCCATAATTTTATTATCGAAAAAGATAAGGAATAATTAACAAAGAAAGGAGCTTTAAATTGCTCCTTTCTTTAATAAAATTATATAGTCTTGGATAATACTTTCATTGTAGTTGATTAATTTAACTGAATAGTTGGGAATGTATTTTATAAATTCTAATAAATCCCTACTTTCAATTTGTCCTTCTGGGTGTCTTGGATAAACTACTACTAAGATAAACCTGGCAAGATTATCTGAAACCATTTTATATAAAGTGTCAATCGTAGTTTTCGCAGTAGTAGTAATTCGTTTATCACCAGTCGGAAGATATCCTAAATTAAAGACGACACCATGATAGTTTTGGACATATTTTTGATAGTGTTCATGACTATCTAAAATACATGATACATTTGAAACATCTTTTAAAGTTTCTTTTGAATTATTGATGGCTTGTTCTTGAATATCAAATGCGATAATTTCTTTAGCTAATTCTGCGATAAAAAGCGAGTCATAACCATTACCTAACGTGGCATCAATAATGATGTCATTTTTCTTTATTAATGAGGCAAGTAAATCATGCGCTTGTCTTACAATTTTACTCTTTTTCATATAAATCTCCTTGATACCATTTGTTGGCTCTTAATATTTTATCAATATCATTTAAGACGGTAAATTTTCTCATAATCCATTTCGGTTCGATTAATTTATCAAATTTACCATCTCCGGTTAATCTATGGATGATAATATCTTTTCTTAAGAGTCTAATTTGAGTGACGACAATATCAATATATTCTTTTCTCGATAGAATTGGCCAAGGTTTTTTTAAGTATGCCTGTCCCATTCTAGAATTAGATAAAATATTTAACATGTGAATTTTAATCCCTTGAATATCGAGAGTATTTAAGTGTCTAATAGTGTCTAACATCATTTCTTTTGTCTCATTTGGAAGACCATTAATGATATGAACAACTACCTCGATATTTTCTTTCCTAAGCCTTTTTACAGCATCATTAAAGGCCTTTAAATCATGGCCACGATTTAAATCTTTGCCGATTTCATCGTGAATTGTTTGAAGTCCTAATTCAACTTGAACTGGGATTCTTGTGTTGAGTTCACTTAAGTATTCTACGACATCATTTGGAAGTGAATCGGGTCTTGTAGCAATGCTTAATTCAACAATATTAGGATCTAGTGTAATAGCTTCTTCAAATAATTCTTTTAATCTTGAAACTGGGGCATGAGTGTTAGTATTGGCTTGAAAATACGGAATATAGTAAGCTTCAGGCCACTTTTGATGCATCATTTCTTTAACTTCATCAAATTGTTTTTTAAGGGGGTCGTGTTTGTTTCCAGCAAATTCGCCACTACCCATTGAGGAACAAAATGCGCAACCACCAAATGAAACAGTTCCATCAATGTTAGGACATGTAAATCCACCATTTAATGAAACTTTAAACACTTTTTTCCCATATTTGTGCAAGTAATAATTATTTAAAGTATTATAATGTTTTTCATTAGTAAAAAGCATAGTTAACCCACCTTCTTTATTTTACCATAAAAGGGCTAAAAAAAATGATGTTTTAATTGGTTGATTATTCCAATTTTATGTGTTAATATGATTTTACAAGCGAGGATAAAAATGCCTAAATACAAACTGTTCTTAGAACAATCAAAATTTGAATCTAAAATAATCAATGAGTCAAAATTAGAAAGTTGTGAAATCTCAAAAAAGAATAAAACTTGGACTTTAAACATTAAATTAAAGGAAGTAGTTTCTGTCGCAGATTTAAAACCATTTTTGACTAATTTAAAATCTTACTTTTTATTACCGGGTGTCGTAAGTAAAGTTGAGGTTAAACTAACTTTCGATAAACTCAAAAGATTAAATGATTATGCACGTGATTATTTTGAATATATTTGCCGCGAGGTTGCTGAAGAAAAATCTCGCTTTTTAGCATTCTTATCTTTTAAGTTTGACTATACTGATGAAAAATATACAATTCACCTTGATCGCGATAGTGAATACTTAATGGATTCTGTTCCTGAATTAAAGGATAAGTTTCATGAATATGGGTTAAAAGTTGATGTTGAAGCAGTCGTTGATGAAGAAATTAAAACAACAATTGAATCAATTAAAGAAAATATTCAAACTCAACAAGAATTAAGCAATGAGCAAGCTAGACTTCATGAACAAAGGCAAAAAATTGAGAAAAAGAAAATTTTTGATCGAAGAAGATCAAAGCCAACTTCGGTTTCTATTTCTCAAATTCCAATTAATCAATATAAGCTTCATCAATATATGAATGAAGTTGGTGATACACGATTTGTCGTTGAAGGAGAAGTTATCATGTCCGAAGTTAGAAAACTACGGACTGCGACCTTACTACAAATGACAATTGCTGATGCTGATGATGCGATTGTAGTAAAAAGATTTTTAAATACTGAAACGCAAATTTTTGAAGCTGAATCAATTAAAGAAGGAGACTTTGTCCAAGTTGAAGGTAATGCTCAATATGATGAATATTTAAAAGATATGACCATTATGGCTTCAACAATTACGTTTACTGAAAATTTAGCTAAAGTTGAAAGAATGGACCGTGCTAAAGAAA
>JAAYXR010000111.1 GCA_012515785.1 Acholeplasmataceae bacterium
TAACATTAACATCAAATAGCTTAAATGCCGAGATGGTATAATAAATTTCATCTTTACTCCAGTGTGACTCGTCATAATTTGGTTCAATGAAATCATAACCTTCGCCACCAACCATATTATTGACTACAGCATTAAGGTTAATTCTAATGGTCTTACTACTTGATAAATCAGTTGAAATACCATCGATATGTTCATCTTCTAACACGGCAACTTCGAAAGTAGGATCTAAAAGACAATGATTATTAATTGATTTAATCGCCCTAAATAACGACCTTAATTCAAGTTCACCGGCTTCACCGGCATATTCTTCGTTTTCAAGAACGACAATTTCTATTTCATAATCATAATCTTCAATCGCTTCTTCTAATAAATCTTTGGTAATACTATTAACGGTTACCGACCTTGACATTGAATGGGCTAGAATATCACTATTATTATCAAGTAGGATATCTTCCGCTGTTACAATTCTAAACGATCTTAAGGTATGATATATTTCACTTTTAGTCCAATGACTTCCAGGATAATCTTGAATTACAGCTTTAGATCCTTGATCAGACATCACGTTTTTAATCATTGGAGTAATACTATCTCTAATCGTGTTACTTAAAGATAAATCGGTTGAAAGTATTTCAATTCTGTCGTCAGTTAATGTTGAAATATCAAATGGAGATGATAATAAGCCGAAATCTTCAATTGATTTTAATCCTTTAACCGTTGAAGAGATTTCGATTTCAGTCCAATGACTACTTGGATAATCGATGGTAATTTCATCAAAGCCTAAATTAGTTACAACTTGATCGATTAACGGAGTAATATTATCTTTAATCGTTAAACTTAACGACATATTGTGGGCAAGTTCATCAATTTGATCATTAGTTAAAGATTTAATATCATTACTAGAAGTTAGTAAATCATACTCACTTAATAATTTCATAGTCATTAAGGTATAAAAGATTTCATCTGAAGTCCAATGATCTCTTTCGTAATTTTTAACGGTAATACTGTCAGCTTCTTGATCATTAATTAATTTTTGAACAATGGCCGTAATATTATGTTTAATCGTTATTGTCGCTGATAAGCTTTGAGCAATTTCTAAAACTTGTTCCTCGGTTATCGTACTTGGATCGAACGATGAACTTAAAAAGTCATTTTTATATAAAGTTTTTAATGCGTGTAGTAATGCTTCAAGTTCAACTTTTCCTTCTTCACCTTTATAAGAAATATCGTCTGGAACTTCTAATTCAACAAAATCAGATACATTCTTAAAGAGCATATCTAATACTTTCGGTGTAAAAAGACTAATGATTTTAGAGTTAACCATAATATCAGAAACCTTATCAATGTTTTCTTCGGTTAATAAAGTTTCTAGATCAACCTCATCATTTAACGCATTATTAATCACTAAAACTTTAACTAAACGTAAGACTAATTTAATTTCTTCTTCATCAAAATTTTCTAAAAACTCATCACGTGAAATTAACCCTTTCAAGTCTTCTTGTTGTTCTAAAGCATTATGACCAAAGGCAGCAATTAATGGCATATTGGAATTAATAATTTCAAAGTCAAAGATAACACCAACAAATCTTTCTAGTTCTTCATCTTCTAAGTCTAGGAAAGCACCATCTTTAAATAATTCTCCTGCTTCATCTAAGCTGTTAACATCATTATCTTTTAAGAATAAATAAACTTCTTTAATATTTTTTATATCTTCAATTAATTCTTCAGGACTTGGCTTAACAATCTCATCTTCACTAATTCCATAGTTTGCAATTATGTCTTTAAAATCATTACTATTTAACGCTAAATTAATCGCCATTGGTAGTAAATACTCTAGTAATTCAATTTCTGCGACTTCATTAAATAATTCTTCAACTGTTTCTCGCTCAAGTGAGAAGACTTTTTCCTCAATATTTTCGCCAGTAAACTCAACTTCATTGATAATTTGAACGATATTAAATAAAGTAATTATATCCTTTTTCAAATCGATCGCTTTTAAGTTTTCAATCGTTAAATGTTCTTCATAGTCAACGGCAAGATTTCGATTTTCAATTTCCCCATATAAATATTCAACGGCAACTACTTGAACTAATTTTAAAATATCGGTTTTCTCTAAATGTTTTTTAATCTCTTCAAGATCATCATTAGATATTTTAACCAAAGCCGTTTCATCAAGTTTACCACCGGTTGCCTTCATAACTGTTTCATATATTTTGGCTCCATGATAAATATTGTTTCTAATTTTAACTGATTCTTTTTTACCATTAACCTTGATATCAATTTTGAAAACATAGTCAAACATAACTTCATCAAAATTAGTAACATCAAAAGTTTTACCAACCAATGTGTCATCATACGCAGTAATTATATTTTCATACTCACCAAGACCACTCATTTGATTACCAGTTTCTACTTGAGCATTAGCGTTCATAACCGTTTTAACCGAACCATACATTGAAGCTACTCCCGCTAGTGGTATTGCTAGTA
>JAAYXR010000112.1 GCA_012515785.1 Acholeplasmataceae bacterium
GTTCAAGCGGCTTTGGGATCAAAAATTATTGCCAGATCAACTATTCGTGCACTTCGTAAAGACGTATTAGCTAAATGTTATGGTGGCGACGTTTCAAGAAAGAAAAAGTTACTCCAAAAACAAAAAGAAGGAAAGAAAAAGATGAAGGCAATCGGCCGTGTTGACGTTCCACAAGAAGCATTCTTAGCGATACTATCACACGGTGATGACTAATGATTGGTCTATATATTCATATTCCGTTTTGCAAAAGTATTTGCCATTATTGTGATTTTGTTAAAGTTGGTGTTAAAAAGGAAAGTGAAAGAGAAAAATATCTTGACACTCTAATTAATGAATTAAATAGTTATCATAATTACTTTGACCAAATTGACACAATTTATATTGGTGGGGGAACACCAAACGCGATGACTGATAACGAGTTAATCAAGTTATTTGAAGCCTTAAAACCAATAAAACCAATTGAATTTTCCATTGAAATTAATCCCGAGAGTTATACTCATAATCAAGGAGAAATCTTTAAACAATATGGCGTTAACCGAGTTTCAATTGGAGCTCAAACTAGTGATGAAAAAATACTTAAGTTTTTAAATCGAAAACATAATAACGATGAAGTAATTAATACTATATCAAGTTTAAAGCAATTAGGTATCAATAATATTAATTTAGATTTAATATTTGCGATACCTGGGCAAACATTAAAATCAATTAATAAAGATATAAAGTTCTTTATTAATCTAGATATTCCCCATTTATCTTATTATAATTTAATATTAGAAGAAAATACGTATCTCTATTATTTATATAATCGTGGTAGATTTTCAGAAGTTGATGATGAAAAATCTAGACAAATGTATGCGAATGTTATTGATAAGTTAACCAAATTAGGATATAATCATTATGAGATTTCAAATTTTTCTAAACAAGGATACGAATCACTCCATAATTTAAAATACTGGGAAAATAAAGATTATATCGGTATTGGACTTGGGGCACATGGTTTATTAAATGGGATAAGAACTTATAATGAAAGATCATTTAATAAATATTTAAAAAATACGTTATATGAAAAAGTAGAATTATCGATTGAAGATAGAATTACTGAAGAATTGATTATGGGATTAAGATTAACAAAAGGGATTAATCTTAGCGAAGTAAATTTAAAGTATAATATCAATTTGCATGAAAAGTTTCCTAAAATAAAGGAGATGAAAGAATTGAAATTAATTGCTGAAGAAGATGGTTACTTAAAATTAACCAAAGAAGGAATCTTCTTGGGTAATCAAGTCTTTCAAATATTTGTATGAAATTTATTTTAAGAGAATTTGAATCTTACCTTCAATTAGAAAAGGGATTAAGTGTTAATACGATTAAGTCTTATTTGAAAGACTTAGAGCAATATACTAGTCATTTAGGAAAATATTATCACGTTGATAAACCTAAAAGAATTGAAAAAAGACATATTGAAAATTTTCTTCAAACATTACATCGAAGAAAATTATCACCAAAAACAATAGCAAGAAAAATTAGTGCGATAAAAAGTTTTCATCATTTCTTGTATGTTGAAAAAATTATTGATTCCGATATTTCTAGTGATTTTCAGACTCCGAAGATTCCCAAAAATTTGCCAACGGTGTTATCAGTTGAAGAAGTCGTAAAAATTCTAGAAATTTCAGATGTCGATTCTCCGCTTGGCTATCGTAATAAAGCACTATTAGAGCTCATTTACGGGTCCGGTCTGCGCGTTTCAGAACTACTAGACATACGAATGCGCGATGTTCATTTGGATGAGAGCTACGTTTTAGTCCAAGGAAAAGGCGGAAAAGAAAGGATCGTTCCAATTTCTGACATTGCGATTATCGCACTTAGAAAATATATGACTGATCCTAACGGAAGACAAAAATTAATGAAAAAGCCACTACCGTATTTATTTATTAATAATGAAGGTGGCAAACTTTCAAGACAAGGATTTTATAAAGTTTTGCAAGGTTTAGCAAATGATGCGGGAATTGAAGTTAATGTATCACCGCATACATTAAGACATTCATTTGCGACCCACTTACTTGAAAATGGAATTGATCTTCGAAGTCTACAAACATTACTAGGTCATGAGGATATCTCGACCACACAAATATATACACACATAAGTAAAACACGAGCTCGTCAAGTTTATGATGAGACTCACCCAAGAGCTAAGGAGGATAAATAAAAATGATTGAATGGATTAAAAATTTACAACCCGAAGATTTTATATATTTAGTCGGGGGATTATTACTATTAGTATTAATAATAATTATCTTGATTAAGGTTCTAAAACTATCTAAGGAAGTTGCTGGTAGAACATTAAGATTGACAGAAGAAATAATGACGGTAGATGATGTTGTTGTAACGAATCTTAAAGTTGTTAACAGAAGTTATATTGACAATGAAATTTCTGAAATTGGAATGATTTATAGGAAAAACAAAGTTGTCATCTACGAGGAAAAAACTAGAATTTATGCACGAAATAAATTCGAACATGTTATATCACATCAACAAATTAGAGACTTATTAGGTATTGAAGAATATAAGATTAAAGGCATAAAATTCTATTATGAAAACAGTATTGGTGTCTTAGTTAGATCAACTGGAAGAGTTACTAGAAATAAAATTAAGAGACAATTAAAAGCAGAAAAGAGAGCATTTATTGCAGCCGAAAAGAAAGCTAAAGCTGATGCAAAACAATTAGCAAAAGAAACTAAGATAAGAGAAAAGGCAGAAGCTAAAGCAAAAAGATATGCTGAAGGAAACTTCACAGCTGGTGATCGTATTAAAATCTTTTTCAAAAATGTTTGGGCTCCAATTAAAAAGGCAAGACATAATTCAGTTCTAAAAAGAAATAAAAAAATAGCGGATCGTAGAGTTGAAAAAGAAGTTGAAGCAGAAAGAGAAAGATTAATTGAACAACAAAAATTAATTTACGAGCAACAAAATAGAGAAGCTAGAAAACAAGAATTGGAAAAAAAATATCAAATTGCAGAACTAAAAGCGACACTCGAAGAGGCAGAAAAAAATCAAGAGTCAAAAGTTTCTGAAGAACCTGAAGTTGAAGTCAAAGAAAAAAAGAAAGAAAAAAGAGCCAAAAAACAAGTTGAGAAAAAAGAAATAGAAGACTTACTTGAAGATGAAAAACCTGAGGCGGAAGAAAAAGTCAATGAGCCTGAGTTATTAACTGTTGAAGAAATTTTAAGTGAGAGCTCAGAAGATGAGACTGAAAAAGAATAAAACTTTTTAAATTCGCTAAAATCAAATTAGATTATAAAAATAAAAAACGACTTTTCATGAAGTCGTTTTTTTATTAGTTAAAAAATAATTAAAAAAACGTAAGTTTAGTAAAATTAAACTTTCTAAGTCTTTTTTAATTTTAAGAAAAATTTAAATTTTAATCATAAATAGACAAACAACAAAACTAGATGACTA
>JAAYXR010000015.1 GCA_012515785.1 Acholeplasmataceae bacterium
CTGAAAAAATCTTATTATTTTTCTTAGCTATAGTTGATAAAATAACTAATGATACAGATAAAACTAATAAGATAATTGTTACGGCATATGATATGTTTTTAATTATCTTTTTAGCTTTGCTCATTTAGTTATTTTCTCCTCTCATAATCTTACTCATTAATCTGAGTTTCTCTGGCTCGGTGCATTTGTTGTCTTCTAACTTTTCTTGCTACTGGGTTATTACTTTGTAATTTAATAATTTTCTTTTTAAGATCAACATATTCTTGTAAATCTTTTTCGAATTGATGATAAACTTGTCCAAGTTCAAGTGATACTTCGTAAATATCTTCTCTTACTTCTTCTTGAGCTAATTTTAATTCTTCGGCATATTGTCTTCTTAACTCAGCAAGCTCTTCTTGGAAGTTAGCATTAATAGTAATGCCTTCATCTTTAAGCATGTTTTGATATCCAGAAATAAGTCTTGATTGCATATCTTGGAAACCTTCTTGCATACTAGCAATCGTTTCATCTCTTCTTACTGCTTCAGCTTGAAGTGCGTCTTGATGTCTTTGTCTTTCTTGAGCTAGTGCTTCTCTTTGAATAATTCTAAATTCTTGTCTAACATCGCGAATTGCATCTTTTTCTTTTTGACGATATTCACGTTCAATTTCTTTAAATCTTTGATTAATAGAACGACGCATTTCATCTAACTCTTCTTGAATTCTCTTGGTGTTTTCTATTTCTTCTTTTAAGTTATTAGCATTTATTATCGCTTGTTCGCGTTCATTTTCAAGTTTAAATTCTTCTTTTTGCATGGCAATTAATGCTTCAATTTTATATTCACCAGTTCTAATTAGTTCTCTATCTAAATCAGCAATTCTTAGCATTAATTTTCTTTCAAAGGCCACACTCTTACGATAGTCAACTTCTTTAACTTCGCGAATCATTCTTGAAATTTCAGACATTTTGCGAATTTGTGATAATTCATCATCAGGATCTATTTCCGTAATTAATCTTCTAAAAATGTCATCTTCTTTTTCAAATTCGAAGAAATCATAATAAAGTCTATTACTAAATTCGATCGTTTCACGAAGAGCTCGTTTTAGCGCTACTTCGTAAGTTGAAGAGTTTTCTTCGTGATATTCAAGAGCTTGTTCAAATAACTTGCGGCTTTGTTCTAAGTAATATTGGTTAATATTAGTATCTTCAATTTCAAAGTCTTCAAGTAAATCTGGATCTACATCTAGATCTTTCATTAATTTGACAGATTTTTTCCGTCTTAATTTATCAAATTTATCAAACTCAAGTTTTCTATTTGTTTGATAATATAGAAGGGCTGATAAATTAACGATAATATCATTATATAGATTGTTTAATTGTTCACTATCAAGTTCAAGATCAGTTTCTCTAATTTGAGTCTCATAAGCCAGGGTATTATATCTATCTAAAAACAGCCACAACATATAGGCGTTTTTATAATGGATGTTCTTTTGAATTACTAAAGTTTTCATAATTGGAGTTCTAACACGCTGTGCGTTTTTTAACTCCTTCATGAATTGTGAATTCATAAAACTACTAACCAGTTTTTCTAGTCTAGCAATCCGCTTTAAAAGGTTTTTGTTAGTAATAATAACATCTTTATTATCAAGTTCTTCTTTGATATCTACTTTTAAATCAAAGCTTAATTCACCTTTATTAATTTCAAAGTCAGATTTGAAATGAAGGGTTGATTTTTGAAATGAATCACCATGTTCTTTAATCACTTCATAACGCGATCTAACGAAATAAAATAAGCGCTGAATTAAAGAAGCTATCATTCTATTTTCATAGGTAGCGTAATCAATATCTGAGTAAGTTGTTAAAAGTTTTTTTGGTTTAATCCCAGCATCATCAATTTCTTTAATTAAGTGTGTGTTTGCTGAAAGATGCCGAATTGAAAGAGAGCTGGTCTTTTTAACTTTTTCAATGGCAACTAACTCGTTTTCATATTTTATCGCTGACTTTGGATTACGAACAATATAATCAAGTGACGGAAAATAGGATTCTAATGTTTCGATCCAATTTTCATCAAATATTTTCGTTTCAGCTATATTTTTATAATATAGTTCTTTATCTCCGGCTTGAATCGCACGATACATTCTCTTTGAGAATTCATCTGATTCAAATAATTCTTGATTATCCTCTATGTATTGTTCGTAAAATTTAGTTAGCTTATCATTGATTCTAATCTTGGTTACTTTTTTCATATTATTAGATTTGTCTTAATAATGACTCAAGGTATTCTACTGATTCAGTAAATTTTTCTTTGCCAAACATTCTTTGCATCAGTGCGATTAATTCTTTAATCTCGTCTACTAAGAATGGTAAGTTCAAACTTTCAAATTTTCTTAATACTTTTCTAGCAACCATATAGTCTAAACCGTCAACTTCATCGCCACCGCATCCAACATATACCGGAATAAAATCACGGATTTGTTTTAAAATACGGTTACCAAAAGTAACTTTAAAGCGACTAGTAATAAACTCATC
>JAAYXR010000016.1 GCA_012515785.1 Acholeplasmataceae bacterium
AGAAAAAAGAGCGGAACTTGCGAAATTAGCTGAATCAATAGAAAAAAGTTTTGGTAAACAAAACGCCTTTTATACGATTATTACTTATTCTGGTGTTCAAATCCTTTTATATATTATTTTGATTTTCTTACTTTCAGGAATTGTCCAATTATTTAGATTTGGTTATGCTAAATTTATGAGTTATTTTGATGGAATGAAAATTGTTATTTCAACGATGACGATTCCATCAGTATTATCATTTATTATTGGGTTTTTCACCCATGCCTTAACCCCGGTAATTGTCCAATTTGGATTGGGAATTATCTTAATGATTGTCATGTTGAAATATGGCAAGAAAGAATTTAGTGCATAAAAAAGGACCGGCTGGTCCTTTTTATTTTCTTAAGATTGTTTACTCTTTTTTAGAACTATGAGAAGCGTAATTATTGCAGCAGATACTGCAATACCGCCTACGACAAGCCCAATGATTAATCCCATATTATTTGATTGTGAACGCACATTGCCTGAAAATGAATATGGTTTAGCTTCAGGATTATAATTAAAGGTGCTAGAGCCAGTATCTTCAATTAGAATTAAGGTACTAAATTCAGCGATATTGATGGTGGCTCCTGATTTAATTTTACTAAAACCGTGAGCATTAGCTTGACCTAAGTTATTAGTTATTCTAATATAGTCTTTATCAGTAATAAAACTGCCAAATTCTTTGTTGGTATGAACGACTAAGACCCCAGGTTCAGTTTCAGTACCTTTAATCCGATAAGCGATTTGATTATTATTTGTTGGATCTAAGAATTCTAATCTTTCAGTAATTTCACTTGATGATGATAGTCTAAAGCTTGGAACGACTCTTCTTAAGGCAATTAAATGACGATAGAAGTCGTAAACTTCGTAATATTTAGCTTTATCATCCCAGTTTAATTGGTTAACAGAATCTGGTAAGTTATATGAGTTGCCTGAGGTACCTTTTACCACTCGGTTATCACCGGTCGCGATAACGTCATCAGAGACAGGTTTAGATCTCATGAAATCAACTCCAGCATGTAAGAATGGAATACCTTGAGAAGTTAGGATAAAGGCATTTGATTGTTTTTGCATTAAGACTAAAATGTCGCGATCTGAGGTGTTATTATTCCAGTTCCAATCTCTTAAAGTTTCATCATCATGAGCCGAAACATAGTTAATGATTTTGTGTGGTTCATGATGATAAGTTGCTCTTCCACCTTCAGCTTTGGCATAATCAAATGCGACCCCGCCAGAAACTCCGTATCTAATTGTGTTAAGGTTATCAAGTTCAACATTTTTGTTGTTCCAACCTTTTTTAATCGCGTCACGAGTATTATCATTAAATGAAGCGATGTTATCACTTAATTTTGACATGTTGCCTTTGTTAGCTTGTATCGTGCTTGATAGCGGTGAAGAACCACCCATCCAAGGCTCACCATATAAAATAATAGTTGGATCAATTTCATTAATTGCATCTCTAATTTGATTCATAGTTTCGATATCGTGAAGTGCCATTAAGTCAAAACGGAATCCAGAAATATTATATTCAGTAGCCCAGAATTTAAGTGAGTCAATCATATATTTTCTAAACATTGACCTTTCACTTGCAGTTTCATTACCAGTACCACTACCATTAGAAAATGATCCGTCATCGTTTTGTCTGAAGTAGTAACCAGGCATTGATTTTTCAAATTGAGATCCAGCAGTTTCTCCAGTATGGTTATAGACAACGTCCATCACGACTCTAATATTTTTATTATGAAGAGCTTGAACCATTTGTTTTAATTCATTAACTCTTACGTATCCATCAAATGGATTAGTTGAGTAAGTTCCTTCAGGAGTGTTAAAATTATATGGCATATAACCCCAGTTAAATCCGTAGACGCTCATATAAGCTTCATCATTAAGTTTGGTTTCATCAACATAACCGTAATCAAAGATTGGTAAGAAGTGAACGGCATTAATTCCAAGTTCCGCTAAATGATCTAAACCAGTAGTAACAGTTAAACCTTCATCGTTAGTATAAGAAGTACCACTTGTGGCAACACCCATAAAGGTTCCGGCATATTTTGCTGGACCACCCCATGTTGGGTGAGACGTTAAGTCTCTAACATGTAACTCATATAAAATATAGTCGGTCATGTTAGTAATTGTCTTTGGTCTTGAATCATATTTCCAACCTCTAGGGTTAGTTTTGGCAAAATCAACGACTTGAGCTCGTAAGCCATTAGCTCCAGTTGAATAAGCATATGGGTCAACAAACTCATGAGTTTGGTTGTTATATTCCACTTCAAAAGTGTAATATTTACCGGCTAAATCTTTACTTACTTCAACTTCCCAAACACCTTTACCAATGTTAGTCATTTGTAATCTTTCATAAGGTGTTTTTTCTTCACTTGATTTTCCGTTTTTATCAAAATTTGGATGTCCTTGATTATAAAGTAGTAGTGAAACTTGCTCGCTAACTGGTGACCATAATCTAAAGACTGATTTTTCTTTTGAATAAATTACTCCTAAATCACCATCATAATGAAAGGCGTCTTCAAATACTTGGGTATCATATAATTTACGAAGTGAAACGACATATTTAGCACTTTTTTGAGTACCAAAATGAAGCTCAATTTCGTATTTTTGGTTAATATCAAATTGATCTAACGTTACTTTGTAACGATAGTTGGTTTCTGATCCAAATTCTTTAATTTGAACTCCGTTAGCGTAAACAACGGTTTTAGTTGGTGCTAAAGTAGCATAGACATTAATGCCTTTATTGGTATCAAAATAAGCATCTAACACTTTGTCACTAGTATCAGCATCATTAATGTTGTAGTAAATAGTGACATTTTCTTGAACGAAATAAACATTACCGACACCGCCATTAAATGTAACTTTACTTAAATCGATATGTCTATCTCCACCCGGTTCTCTAGCTCCGTCCCAGCCAGACCCTTTTTTAATAATGATTCCAACTTGAGTACTGCCCTTGTAAACCGGGTCATTTTGCAAGTCAATTTCTAAGCTCATCCATCTTGAACTTGGGTCGGTGCTTTTGACGAAATTGTGTTCAACGCCATTACCACCATTTGGCTGGTATTGCCAAATCCATGCAGTATGAAGGTCATCGTGTCCGAAGTAGCGATAATAATTTACGATTAATTTATTTTGGGCATTAGCGGCGCTAACACTAATGGTGGTAAACACCAATAAAATTAAAAACGAGAAAAAAGATAATAATTTTTTCATAGTCTTAACCTCTCTTTCAGTAGATATAATACCATAACATAACTCAATATTCTAATTAACTTTATCTTGCAAGCGGTTTCAAGAGAATAACCGAGTAAACGCTTACATTTTTTGCCTATTTTGGTTATAATGTAAGTAGTATGATTTATATTAAATCAATCATCATATCAAAGGAGGAAAATGGAGATATGAAAAGAATTTTTACATTTATGACTTTACTACTCCTAACTACGTTTTTAGGCGGGCTAGTTGTTAAGGCGGTCTTGCCTGCACCAAAATCTGGTGAAGCGACAGTTGTAGTTCACTTCCACAAATGGGATGAAAACTATGAAAACGTGGGCGGTCACGCATGGAATGGTAAAGTATTAGTTGAAGTTGATGGAGCAT
>JAAYXR010000113.1 GCA_012515785.1 Acholeplasmataceae bacterium
GAAAATCAAAATAATATATAAAAGGATTTGAACACCAGAATAAGTAATAATCGTATAAAAGGCGTTTTGTTTACCAAAACTTTTTTCTATTGATTCAGCTAATTTCGCAAGTTCCGCTCTTTTTTCTTTTGCATTACTAATGTTGTTAATTGAATCAAATCTTATTTCTTCTGGGAAACTATTATAATCACCAATTAAGGCTGGTGTCCCGTCACCTTTAATATATAAAATTCTTGAATCGGTAAAGATTAATTGTCTTATTTTCAAATCTTCATCATTTAATGTAAGTGAATTTTCACTTATTAAAAATCGGTAGATAATTTTTCCATTAATTGAATCTTTATACTCAACAAATTGAGATTGGCCCGATAAACTCTTAACTCCTGATAAGCGCCTGATGATGATATCATTAGGTAATTCAACATTTAAGTTTTCACTACTAGTTAAGTTGTATTCAACAAATCCTAACTTCCATCCACCTTCTTTTAAGTTGGTGTAGTTAAATGAAAATAAACTAACAAATGAAATTAAAAAGAAATAAATAACAAACTTCCAAAACTTAACAAATCTAAGTTTTAAGACGCGATCTAAAATAAAACTATCGCGGAAAATTCTCACTAAAAACATAATTATACTGCCTTATCAATCGAACTAATTTCCGCAATATAAGTTCCGTAAGGTGGAATTAATTGAGTCCCATAAATATCTTTAATGACTTCAAAAGAAACTTGTTTTTCTTGGCTTGAGGTATTATGAATAACTAAAATGATTTGAGATAATCCACTCTTAGTTTCAACATGTCTGACAAACGCAACCGCACTACTTATATCAACTCGGTAGAAACTATTTCCAAACATTAAAGCTGGATTTTCTTTTCTAATTTTAATTAGATTCACGTAGTGATTATAAAGTGAATTTGCATCTTCTTTTTGAGCTGTCACCCTTGCCACATCTTCATTTCCGTGAATTAACGGAAACCATGTGGTAAGCGCCGGATCATCGTTATCCCATAAAAATGGTTGGCGTCTACCTTCATCGTAGACGATGATTGGATTACCATCTTGATTTAGATAACCCGATACTGGTTGTCCTTCAATTCTTCTACCTTTCATCCCTAATTCTTCACCATAATAAATATAAGGGTTACCTGGTAAGGTAAGTAAAATACTAGCTGATAATTTTTGATGTTCGATATTTGGTTGCATTGAGGCGAATCGATCCATATCATGGTTAGTAATAAATGGCGCATCAATAAAATTACGATTAAACTCTCTTAATTCATTGTAAATTCTTTGAAGTGCTGATTGCATATTTGTATATTGTCCAGTTTGAAAATATCTTGAAATAACAAAATTAAACATACTATCAGAGGCAAAGTAATAATCTTCGTTAGAGTTATTACTATATTCAAAGTTTTCACCAACAAAATAAACATTTGGATATTCCTTTTGAACTTCTTTTTTTAAGGTATGTAGAAGGGTTCCACCATCAAATGAAGGATTAGTTGAATAATTGGCATCAAATGGTTTTGAGAAAAAGTGTTTCACGGCGTCAAAACGGAATCCAGCCACACCTTTTTTACTATAAAATTTTAAAATTTTAACTAGTTCATTAACTACTTTTTCACTCTTTAAGTTTAAATCTCTAGATGAAGGGAATGTTTCGTAAGCCGAAGTTCCCGCCTTGGCATTTCTTGGCCATAAAAAGTATTCACGGTACGGACTATTTAAATCATTTAACGCATCAATATACCAGTTATTATTATCAGCGGCATGGTTAAAGACGGTATCCATGATAATTTTAATTCCTTCTTTATCAGCTTTTTCAACTAGTAACTCAAAATCAGCCATCGTTCCAAATTCCGGATTAATTTCATAGTAATTACTAATTTCATATCCATGATAAGAAATTGTTGGATGAATTGGTGAAAGCCATAATGCCGTTACTCCTAAATCAGTAAAATAGTCTAATTTATTGATAATACCATTAATATCACCAACACCATCATCATTACTATCGGCAAAGCTTCTAACGAAAACTTGATAATAAACATCATTTTTTGGATACTCTTCCTTATATTTGTCTAAGATATTAGGTTTTTTACATGCCGTAATTAAAAATCCTAAGACAAAGATTGATACTATTAATAATATTTTTTTAAATCGTTTCATTTTAAAAACCTCTTTTCCTCATTGAATCAGTGCTATTGAACCCGTCATCGCCGCGTGTTCCCCGTTTTGGAGGATCAATATCAATGATTCTCGTTCTAAATATATAATCATGTGGTAATCGATTGCCTTTTTTCTCATTTAAGAAAAAGAAACAAACGATAAAATAAATGCCAAAGGTAATAATGCTTGCAACTAACATAAATAACTGTCTTAATAGTAGGCGCCAAATTCTGGCGTCAACGCCACTAGCATCAACGACTTTTATTTTTTCAACTCTTTTACCAAAAGTTTGTCCGTTTGATAAAAAGTAAGGGAAAAAATAAAATCCAATAAAGGCCGCACCAATTAGTGCTCCTCTTAAATATGGCGGGTCGCTCATTGGTATACTTAAAAGAACAACTAACATTACCCCAGATGTATCAATGGCAAATGATTTAATTATTTTCTCAAAAGATGGAACCAATGTTATCACCTCTTTTCAATATTTTAAATAAGTTCTGTATTCACTCCAGCGTGTTCTAAGTATTTTTTGAAGACTAAATTGATATCTTCATTAATTTGTAGGCCACTATAAAAAGGGATTCTGGCTTTATTAATAATGACTAGATTTTCACCCATAAAATAGTTGATAAGTCCACTTGCTGGATAAACTGTAAGTGAAGTTCCACCAACAATTAATAAATCTGCCTTTCTAATCACTTCGACAGAATCCATTAATGTTTTATGATTTAGTGGTTCTTCATATAAGACAACATCCGGTTTAATTAATTCACCGTCTTCTGAATATGGAATACCGTCTTTTCGATTATGAAGAATATAATCAAGTGAATAAAACCGGTTTGTCTTAACGGTATAATTACGATGAACTGAACCATGAAGTTCATAAACGCGCTTGCTACCAGCCATTTGATGTAAGCCGTCAATATTTTGTGTAACCACCGCTTTTAGTTTTCCTTTTTCTTCTAAGTAAGCTAAAGCTTTATGACAATAATTAGGCAAAACATCTAAGTAAATCATTTTATCAAAGTAAAACTCATAAAATTCTTTAGTTTTACGATTGAAAAAAGTATTACTTAAAATCGTTTCTGGATTATATGCATATTTTAAATGATATAATCCATCAGTGCTTCTAAAATCAGGAATTCCTGAGGCAGTAGAAACACCGGCTCCTCCAAAAAAGACAATATTTTGACTTTTGTCAATTAATTCAAATAAACGCGTAAGCATAATAATGATCACTCCTTACAATAATTGGATCAATTTGAGAGAGAATTTCATTATCTAAACTAAATGTTAACCCTGCCGCCGCTTGTAATCTCATTTCTTCGATGACCCAATCTCTTATATTTCCGTCATATAAAATCACATCAGTGCCGTATCGTTGATAGACACCCCGTTCATAATCAAAAACATAATCATTGGTTACAACTCGGTAATAACTTGAAGTACTTATAGTAACCCCGTTAAGATAACTTGGATTATTATTAACCTCACTATCAACATAATTACCTTTTAAAACTGCACTTTTTACCATATTATCAAAAGGTAATATTTTGTATAATGTTTCGATATTAATATTTCCTGCTGGTAAAGTATCTCTAATTCCACCTGAGTTATAGACCCCAGCATCTGATCCAGTTTTAATCGCCATTAGTTTGCTTAACCACTCGCCAAATGAATATCTATCAATTTCAGTGGCATTATAAATAATCGTCGTTTTAAAGATTGGATCAGTTTCTTCTCGGTAAAACTCAATTTGAGCTTCAATTTGAGGATCAGCAGTTGTAAATAATTCTGATTGATAGTAAAGATAGTTTTTCATAGTTTCTCTATTTATCGAGACAACTCCAGAAATATTATCAACTTCAACATAACCAACGGCAATGCCGTTAGCTCGTGATTGAATAATTGGTGCTTTATCACCATCAATATTAATATAATTTCGATGAGTATGAGCATTAAACATTAAGTCAATTTTACTAGATCCAGTTAAATTTTGAATCTCAGTATTATGATAAGTCTCACCAACGTGTCCCACCGTAATTACAAAATTAACGCCATGTGTTTCTCTTAATAAACTTGCATAATGAGTAACAATTGGAACGGGATCTCTAAATTCATAATCTTTAACTCTAGAAGCTGAAATTGAACTTTCTAATCCTTGGCCAATATATCCAATAATCCCCACTTTAATTGAACCACGTTCAATAATATGATAAGGCTTTGTTCCTTCTAATAACATTCCCGTATTTTTATTATAAATATTTGCTGCTAATAATGGGAAAGAATATTTAGGGTTATTCCCCTTAAAATGCTTAGTTACTTCTTCAATCCCCCAGTCAAATTCATGGTTACCAACAACAAATACATCCAAGCCCATCATTTCAAGTAAATTTAGAGTTGATTCTCCTTGATAATAGTTTGACAAGGCGCTTCCCTGCAACATATCACCTCCAGCAATAAAGATTGAATTAGAGTTTTCTTTACGCTTTTGGTTAATGAAATTAGCAATTTTAGCAAGTCCAATTTCATGACTTCCTAAATCACTTGAATTTTCTAAAATTGAACCATGTAAGTCATTTAAATAAAAGATTTGAAGGCTAGTTACCCCAGTTAAAGTAACATGGAACTTCATATTCTTTCTTAAAAGAAATGTATATGAATTTCCGACTAGTAATGTTTCGATATTATCTACATAAAATTTATCAATCGCTTGATCATTTGGAAGATTAAATGTGACTGTTACTTGAGTGTTATATCTAATGCCGGTTGCGTCAACATTTAAGACGATATATTCATCTTTAGTAATAGTATAAGTTTCAGTGACTTCATCATATAATGCCGTAATGTCAAGATCAGATGACACATTTTGGGCAACTTCTGACCACTGGTTAAACTTATAACCAACTTTTGTATCATCAACATCAGGTGCATCAGTGCTTTGACCATGTCTTAAGTACGCTTTCTTTAAAACCTCACCCGTTACACCATCTAAAAATCTAACGGTATATATCGGTATTGATGTAATGTTGGCATGAATCGTAATATCACTTTTTACATTAGTATAATCGCCTAACCAGCCAGCAAAAAACATTCCATCAACTTGTGGGTCTTCTGGCGGTGTGGCATTTTCGTTATATTCAACTACTTCTTCATAAATAACTTCGTTAAATAAGTAAAATTTGACCGTAAATGTTTTTATCTCAAAAATAGCATTTACATTTAAATCGCTTCTAATTTCATAAAATTCTTGATCCCAACCAATAAAATTGTAACCTTCTTTGACAACAATTTCTGGTGCGGTCGCAAAGCTGCCATTAGAAACTTCTTCGGTTTTAAGTAATATTTCGCCATCA
>JAAYXR010000114.1 GCA_012515785.1 Acholeplasmataceae bacterium
ATACCAAGAGAATTACGAAAGTTAAAATTAGGGGCTGTAATTACTAAAAATCATGTTAAAATGTTAGTAAAGGACAACCCAAAAGAAACATACAAATATATCGAAAAAAGAAGAAAAGAGGGAAAGTAAATGGAAAAAACATTCTTAATTATTGCTGAATATGGTATTCACGCACGTCCTGCGACTCGTTTAGTTAACGAAGCAATGAAATACGAATCAGAGATTTTAATGGAATCTATGGGTAAAACCGTAAACTTAAAATCCATCATGGGAGTTATGTCACTAGGTATTTATCGTGGTGAAAACGTAAAAATCAAAATTACGGGCCCTGATCAAGAAAAAGCAATGGAAGGGATCGTTAACTTCTTAACTAGCGAAGGGCTAGGTAGTTTAGTATAATGTTACCTAAAATTTACGAAGATTTATTTAAATTACCAGGAATTTCTGGCCACGAAGATAAGGTAAGGGATTACTATTTAAAATATCTTCAAAAATTTGACGATTTTGAAATAATCACTGACAATTTAGGGTCGGTTTTTGGCTACAAAAAATCAAAAAATCCAAATGCTAAAACCATTATGGTTGGTGGCCATATGGATGAAGTTGGTTTTATTGTTTCTAACATTAAACCAAATGGTGCCATCAATATTTTACCTATCGGTGGCATTTTAGGTGAAGTTATCGTCTCTCAAGTTCTTGAGATCCATACTCCAAATGGAATTATTCCAGGAATTGTTGGAGCTAAGCCACCACACTTACGTCAAACTCAATCAACCAATGTTGAAGATTTATATTTAGATATTGGCGCTAAAAGCGATGAAGAAGCTCGCTCGTGGGGTGTTAAATTAGGTCAAATGATTACCTTTGCTAACACTTTTACTCATACATATAATAAAAAACGCGTTATCTCTAAAGCAGTTGATAATCGTATGGGAGTTGGTGTAACTTTAGAATTAATTAGTCATTTCCATTTAAAGGATTTGCCTTTTAATTTAGCAATTGGTGCAACTGTTCAAGAAGAGGTTGGGATGAGAGGAGCCGGAACGATATCAAATATTATTAAACCTGATATGTTTATCGCGATGGATTCTTCACCAATTAATGATATTTTAGAACCTCAAAACTTAGGCAAAATGGGCGAAGGATGTATGATTAGAATTTATGATCCAGGTATTATTGTGCCAGAAAAAGTTATTGACTATTATACTGATGTCGCTAAAAGATATAAAGTTAAACATCAATATTATATTTCAAAAGGAAATACTGATGCCTCTAGAGTCTTAACTACTAATAGTGGCGTTTTATCAACCGCAATTGTCTTGCCAACTAGATATATTCACTCTAATGCTGCCTTATTTGAAATTGATGATTTAAAAGCAGTTAAAAAGATGCTAATATCTATTTTAGAAGATTTAGATGAGGAAAAACTAAATCATCTACTAACTAAATAAAACGACTTAAAAGTCGTTTTTTTAATTAAATGAATGTAAATATTATATAATATTTATGAATACTTATGGGACCCTTAGTGGCTTAAAAAGGAGAAGAAAGAAATGAAAACAAAACAATCTAGACAAGTTTTTAACTTAGTCATTTTCGCTATTTTTTCAGCGATTATCTTATTATTATCACTAATACCGAATATTGGGTATATTCGCATTGGACCTGTTGCCATTACGATTATCCACATTCCGGTATTAATTGGGATTATGATTTTGCCGTTTGCCCATGCAGCTGGATTAGGATTTGTCTTTGGCTTATCAAGTTTAATGGCATCATTTATCTACGGAACTACTCCAATGGATATGGCATTTCAAAATCCATTAGTTTCAATTTTACCAAGAGTTTTATTTGCCGTCGTTGCCTATTTAATCTTTTATGCCTTTCGACAAATCCAAAAGACTAAACATGGAGATACGATAATATTTTCGATTATTAGTGTAATTACGGTTATGTTTTTCTTTTATGGAGGACTAGCACTAGCTAATACAATTAATTCCGAAAATCAAGTATTAAAAGACGTCTTGGTACCAATATTTGTCGGTATTGGGGGAATATTAATTGGTGTATATTACTTTTTTATTGATAGTAAAAAACTTAAAAACACAATTTCAATCCCATCAGCAATTATGTTATCAACATTATTCCATACAGTTATAGTTTTATCTGCAATTGGAATTTTTAAATCAAGTGCTTTAACTGATTTAGGAGTTGGGGTAATGGATTTAATTAAAATTGTTGTTGGTTCTAATGGTTTCCTTGAAATCATCGCTGGAGTTGTAATTGCTACACCAATTTCAATCGCCTTAATTAATGCGTTCCCAGAACATATTAAATTAGACATTAATTTAAAAGGAGAAGTACAAGAATGATTTTACTATTTGATGTTGGAAATACTAGTATTAAAATTGGACTTGCTAAAGGTAAAAATATCGAGCAAGTTTTTCGCATTAACTCCGTTTCTAATATGACTCCGGATTTATATGCCGCTCAATTAAATCAATTATTTGACCCTAGTATTATTGAAGGGGTTATTATTGCTAGTGTCGTTCCTGAAATTACCTTAAGTTTAAAAATTTTATCGAAACGTATCTATAAAGTAAATCCAATCGTTTTAGGACCAGGAACTAAAACCGGAATCAATATCCGCACTGATCACCCGCAAGAAGTTGGAGCTGATATTATTTGTGGTGCCGCCGCTTTAGAAAGCCCTAATCCAACGATTGTAATTGATTTAGGAACCGCGAATAAATATCTTTATATTGAAAATAAAACACTACTTGGAGTTGTTATTTCTCCTGGTGTTGTCGTTTCGATTAAAGCTTTAGTTGGTTCAACTGCTCTACTTCCACACATTGAAATCACTACACCTAAAAATGTCTTAGGCACTAATACCGTTGAATGTATGCAATCAGGTGTTACTTACGGAGTAGCCGGAGAATTAGAAGGAATTGTTAAGCGCATTAAAAAACAAATTAACAAAGACGCCCATATTATTATCACTGGTGGACTGGCAAAAGTAATTATGCCACTAGTTGATATTGAGATGGAAGTTAGACCTAATTTAGTACTAGAAGGCTTATTAAATATTTATTATTTAAATCAAAAATGAGATATAAATCAGTATTTTATACTGAAATAGATGAGTTAAAAAAAGGAAGGGATAAATATGACTATTAAACAAAAGTATGATTTATGGGTAAATGAACCGAAAATGCCAGATTATTTAAAAGAAGAACTTTTAAAAATGGATAATACTCAAATGGAAGAAGCATTTATTAAAGATTTAGAATTTGGTACCGGTGGTTTAAGGGGAATCATTGGTGCTGGTACTAACCGAATGAATGTCTTTACTGTTAGAAAAACGTCACTTGGATTTGCTAATTATTTAGCACTTGATCCAAAAAATAAGAAAAAAGGAATTGCTATTGCTCATGATAATCGTCATTTCTCAACAGAATTTGCCAAAGAAGTAGCTGAAGTCTTTGCTAACCAAGGATTTAAAGTATATTTATTTAAAGAATTAAGACCGACACCAATGTTATCATTTGCCATTAGATATTACGGATGTGCTGGTGGCGTGATGTTAACCGCATCTCATAATCCAAAAGAGTATAACGGTTATAAAGTATATAACGCTTCAGGATCTCAACTTAATTTAAAAGAATCAGACTTATGTATCGCTGAGGTTAATAAAGTTAAAGATATGTTTAACATTGAAACTGCTAAAGATAGTAAGTTAATTGTTCCAGTATTAGAAGAAGTTGAAGCGGCTTACTTTGAAAAAGTCAAAAAAATTCAAATTAATGAAACTTCAAAATCGGCTAATATTTTATATTCACCACTTCATGGTACAGGATTAACTGTTGTTCCAAGGCTTTTAGAAGAAATGGGTTATAACGTCTTAGTTTATAATCCACATGCTTTTGTTGACCCTGATTTTTCTAATACAAAAAATGCTAACCCAGAATCTCCAGAAGCATGGCAAGGTATGGCTGAAGTTGCTTTAAACCATGATGTTGATGCGATTATTCTAACTGATCCAGATACTGATAGAACTGGTATTTCCGTCCGCGATGGTAATAACTATGTGTTATTAAATGGTAACCAAGGAGCAGCCTTAACTGTTTACTATTTATTATCTCAAAGAAAAGCTAATAAAAAATTAGAAAAAAACGGATATGTTTATTCTACTATTGTAACTTCAGACTTAATTGGTGAAATTGGTAAGTCGTTTGGCCAAAACTCAGTTAGAGTTTTAACTGGTTTTAAGTTCATCGGTGAACAAGCCTTAAAGATTGAAGGAAAAGCCAAATTCCAATTTGGCTGTGAAGAAGCTATCGGCTCAGTAATTGAAGACTTTGTTAGAGATAAAGACGGCGTTCAGCAAACATTAATGTATGCTGAAATTGCCTCATGGCTAAAAGATAAAGGCATGACTTTTATCGATTATTTACATGAAATCTATGAAAAATATGGATACTATTTAGAATACACACATAATTTAGTTTTAACTGGTTTAGACGGAGCTCAAAAAATTATCGAAATTATGGACTATGTCAGAGCTAATGGTATTACTTTAAAAGACTATAAATTAGTTAAATATGAAGACTATAAAGAATCTAAAGTTTATTTCCCTGGTGGTAAAACTGAAGTTCTTGATATGTATCAATCAAATGTATTAAAATTTTACTTTGATAATAAAATGTGGGTTATCTTTAGGCCATCAGGTACTGAACCTAAATTAAAGATTTACTTTAGCGTCGTTGAAAAATCTCAACATGACGCTGAAGAAGTATTAAATAAAGTTGTTAGAGAAGTTTTAGAGTTCACTAACAAAATTTAAGGAGTTTGATAAAAGTGCTGGTATTAAGAAGACAAAAACTAATTGAAAAATTAGAATCAGAAAGTATTACGATACTTTTTTCAGGCGCGTCTAAAGTAAAAACAGCGGACCAACATTATGACTTTTTTGTAAACAATAACTTTTACTATTTAACACTACTTAATGAACCTAATATGGCATTAGTAATTATTAAAGGTAAAAACATGCAAAAGTCATTTGTTTTTAAAGAGTTTAGAACTCCAGAACGTGCCTTATGGGATGGTGAACTATTATCACCTGAAATAGTAAAACAAACATCTAAAGTTGATGAAGTGAGAAATATTGAAACGTTAGAAAGTTTCCTTCAAAGTGTTACCTCAAGCTCAAGAGCTAATATTTTCGGTAAACTTGGTAAGCTTAATTTAGATTTAGAAGCGAGTAATCTTGATTCAACCAGTTATAAGTTTTTAAACAAGGTAAAAGATGTTCATCCTTACTTACAAGTTAATAATATCCATATGGATTTAGCTAGTTTAAGAATGATTAAGGATGAGTTAGAAATTAAAGCCATCAAAGAAGCAATCAAAACGACTAACGCCGGTTTAAATAATGTTATGAAGCACTTAGAAGGCGGCCGTTATGAATATGAAATGGTAGCTCACTATTTACATATTCTTAATTTAGAAAATAAAAAAGAATCATTTAAAACGATTGCTGCCAGCGGCAAAAATGCGACAATTTTACACTATGTCGACAATAATCAAAAACTAGGTGACAATGATTTAATGTTATTTGATTTAGGAGTTTATCATGATCACTATGCCTCAGATATTTCTAGAACTTACCCAGTTAGTGGTAAATTTACTCCTCGTCAAAAAGAAGTTTATGAAATAGTTTTAAAAGCTAATAAAGAAACGATTAAAATGCTTAAACCTGGAGTAACATGGCGCGAATTTAACGAATTTGCCGCTAAAATCTTAATTGAAGGTTTGTATCAATTAGGCTTAATAAAAAGTGATGAAGAATACCGCAAATACTATTATCACTCAATTGGACATTTCTTAGGACTTGATGTTCACGATATTGGTAATTATGAAGTCGCACTCGAACCAGGAATGGTCGTTACCGTGGAACCAGGATTATATAT
>JAAYXR010000115.1 GCA_012515785.1 Acholeplasmataceae bacterium
AAAACACCTCCTATACCTTAAGTATATATGAAGGTGTTTTAAAAACGATTTGAAATTTTCGCTTACGGTTATATAAATGATATATTACCCCTTTTTTATTAAAGTTTACTAAATGGGGTTCACTCTAGCGGCTACTCTTTTAATTTTCTTCATCTTCAAATTCAAATCTAGATTCGGTTCCTTTATTTAATTTATCAATATTTGACCGGTGTCTTAAAAAGATAATTAAGACATATAGAAATACTGAAATAACTTCAACGGAATAATTAGCCCAGTTATATTTACTATACTCAAAATACAGTACACCATAATCGCCTTTACCCATAAATAAATCATAAACAATTAAGGTAAGAAGCGAAGTTGAAGCTCCCATAAGTGATCCTAATGAAGCATATCCAGACATCTTTAAAGTAATATAAAAAACTAATATTCCTAACATTCCAATAACTGGTGCAAAAGCTAATAATGCCCCAACTGAAGTGGCAACTGCTTTACCACCTTTGAACTTTAAGAAAATCGGGAAAACATGGCCTAATACAGCGGTTAACCCGTATAATGCAGTAATCGTAATATTGATGTTTTCATTGATTTTAATCATTCCTAATTGGAAGTTTAATTCAACATTAGTTGCCATTAAAATTCTTACAATTATGATGATTAATCCACCTTTTAACGCATCAAGAAAGAAACATAATACACCTAGTTTAAATCCTAAAATTCTAACGGCGTTAGTAGCTCCGGTGTTTTTGCTACCATACTCACGAATATCTATCTTTTTTACAACTTTACCAATCACAAGTCCAAACGGAATTGAACCAAGTAAGTAACTTACAATTAGTAATAAAACTATTAAAAAATATTGCATATTATCCCCCTTGTTATTTAAAATTATATCATACATTTAATATTTGTAGAAACAAGATATTTTTGTTATAATTATTTTAGGTGGTTATATGCAACGATACGATGAATCAAGTATTCGAATACTTGAAGGTTTAGAAGCCGTAAGAAAACGTCCGGGGATGTATATCGGGTCAACCGATGGTCGTGGACTACATCATTTAGTCTGGGAAATACTAGATAATGCAATTGATGAAGTCTTATCTGGTTATGGTAATTCTATTCAAATTACAATTAAAGAAGATAACTCAATTGAGATAATTGACGAGGGGCGCGGTATGCCTTATAAACCTCACGCTTCAGGTCGCCCAACGACTGAAGTTATTTTTACTACGCTTCACTCTGGTGGTAAATTTAGTGACTCTGGATATTCGGTATCAGGTGGTTTGCACGGAGTCGGTGGCGCTGTAGTAAACGCATTAAGCCAATTTTTAGTTGTAACTGTCCAAAGAGATGGTAAAATCTTTCGACAAAGTTTTGCTGAAGGTGGAACTAAAATTGGTGACTTAGAACAAATTGGCGAAACTAAAAAAACTGGAACTACCGTTTGGTTTAAACCAGATCCAAAGATTTTCTCAACAACTTTAATGAACTATGACGCCATTAAAGAAAGAGTTAGAGAATCAGCATTTTTAATTAAAGGATTAAAAGTGACTTTAATTGATGAAAGAAACAAACAAAAAGAAGTTTTCCAATATTTTGATGGTATTAAAGAATACGTTTCATTTTTAAATAAACCAAGAAAACCATTTGATGAAGTTCATATCATCAACTCACAATATAAAGTTAATGGACATAAAACTCCAATTAATGTGGAAGTTGCATTCCAATATTCAGAATCTTATAGCGAAGTTATCGTTTCTTTTGTTAATAATGTTAGGACTAAAGACGGCGGAACTCATGAGATTGGTTTTAAGTCTGCCTTAACTAGAGCGATTAATGATTATGCAAGAAAATATAATTTAATTAAAGAAAAAGATGAAAACTTAGATGGGGTTGATATTAGAGAAGGCTTAACCGCCATTATTAGTTTAAGAATCTCTGAAGATCTATTAGAGTTTGAAGGACAAACTAAAAATAAATTGGGAACCCCTGATGCCAGAACAGCTGTTGAATCAGTTGTCTTTGAAAATATGTTAAGTTATTTAGAGGAAAACTTAACTGTTGCTAATCATATTATTACTCGTTCAATTAACGCTAAAAAAGCGAGAGAAGCGGCAAGAAAAGCAAGAGATTTAGCCAGAAGTGGCAAGAAACAAAATAAAAAAGAAGTTACACTTTCTGGTAAATTAACGCCAACGCAAAGTAAAGATAAATCAGTATTAGAACTTTTCCTAGTAGAAGGTGACTCAGCTGGTGGGTCTGCTAAACAAGGAAGAAACAGACACTTTCAAGCAATACTACCTTTACGTGGTAAAGTCTTAAATACTGAAAGAGCCAGTGCTGATCAAGCGCTTCGCAATGAAGAAATCAACACAATTATCCACGCTATTGGCGCGGATTTTGGAAGTGATTTTGACTTAAAGAAAATGAATTATGACAAAATTATAATTATGACCGATGCTGATACTGATGGGGCTCATATTCAAGTTTTACTAATGACTTTTTTCTTACGATTTATGAGACCACTGGTTGAAGCTGGAAAACTATATATTGCCTTACCACCTCTATACAGGCTAATGAGAAAACGTGGACGCAATGAAGAATCACGATATATTTGGACTGATGAAGAATTAAATCAAATTGAAGATTTACAAACTTATCGAATTCAACGTTTTAAAGGATTAGGAGAAATGAATAGTGACCAACTTTGGGATACAACAATGAATCCTGAAACTAGATCAATTATTCAAGTTCAACTTGATGATGTCTCTGAAGCTGATCAAAAAATCACGACTTTAATGGGTGATAATGTCGCTCAAAGACGAGAATGGATTGAGTCAAATGTTGATTTTGAAGTCTCCGATGACTTTGAAATTAATAAAGAGGTGTAAGAAAATATTAAAGAGAAAGGAATAGTTTTGGTTACTCAAAACTTTTAGTGATAAATATGAGTGTAATTAAAAAAATAGAAAAATTCGTTGATCAAAATATCATTAAATCAGAATTCACTGAAATTGTTGGTGAACGTTTTGCTAGATATTCTAAATACATTATCCAAGACCGGGCGTTACCTGATGTTAGAGACGGATTAAAACCAGTTCAAAGAAGAATTTTATATGCGATGTATGAACTGGGAATGTTTCAAAATAAACCATATAAAAAATCAGCTAGAATTGCTGGGGAAGTTATGGGTAAATATCACCCCCATGGCGATTCTTCAATTTATGAAGCTATGGTTAGAATGTCTCAAGATTTCAAAATGTTAGTACCTTTAATTGATATGCATGGAAATAACGGATCAATTGATGGTGACTCACCAGCAGCGATGCGTTATACTGAAGCCAGACTTTCTAAAGCTAGTGAATACTTACTTGAAGATTTAGATAAAAGAACGGTTTTATTTGTTCCTAATTTTGATGATGAAGAGACTGAACCGGTAGTACTACCAGCCAAGTTTCCTAACTTACTTGTCAACGGAGCCATGGGAATTGCTGCTGGTTATGCAACAAAAATCCCACCTCATAATTTATCAGAAGTAATTAATGCAACGATTGCTTACTTAAAAAATCCCAACTTAACTAATAAAGAAGTTTTAAAATATATTAAAGGTCCAGACTTTCCAACGGGAGGAATCGTTCAAGGACTTGATGGTATTAAAGAAGCGATTGAAACCGGAGCTGGCCGCGTTATTATCCGCTCGAAAGTTATTAAAGAAGAAATTTCAAGAACTCAAGATCGTTTAGTTATTACTGAAATCCCTTATGAAGTTAATAAAGCCGATTTAGTTAGACAAATCGATATGTTAAGAGTTGATAAAACGTTAGAAGATATTATCGAAGTTAGAGATGAAAGCGACCAAGAAGGGTTAAGAGTTGCAATTGACCTTAAAAAAGGAGCTGACTATAACGTCGTTTTAGCTTATCTTTATAAGAACACCAACTTGCAAGTATCTTATAACTATAATATGGTAGCTATCGTTAATAATAGACCAGAACAAATCGGTGTTTTACCGATTTTAAAGGCGTACGTTGAACATCAAAAAGAAGTTGTTACTAACCGTTCTAACTTCTTACTAGAACGTGCTAAAAAACGTGAACACGTTGTTTTAGGCTTAATTAAGATGGTTTCAATTTTAGATCAAGTCATTAGAACCATTAGAAATTCAAATAATAAAGCGAATGCAAAAGAAAATATTATGAAAAACTTTTCATTTTCTGAAATTCAAGCCGAAGCAATCGTTACTTTACAACTTTACAGATTATCAAATACTGATGTTTATGAACTTGAGAAAGAAAGTGAATCACTAAAAGTACAAATTGCTGAACTTGAACGAATTTTAACGAATGAAAAGGCGTTAAACGAAGTAATTGAATCAGAATTAAAAGATACTCAAAAACAACTAGGTACACCAAGAAAAACTGAAATTGAAGCGGAAATTGAAGCGATTAAGATCGATGAACGTGAATTAATTTCTGAGGAAAATGTTCAAGTGGGAATCACTAAAGAAGGTTACGTTGTAAGAAGTAATTTAAGAAGTTACTCAACTACTAAATCCCCAGGCTTAAAACAAGGCGACCAATTTATCTTTGAAGAAGAGGTTTCAACCCTTGATACTTTATTAATTTTTACTAGTTTAGGTAATTATATTTTCTTACCAGTCTTTAAGCTTGAGGAACAACGTTGGGGTGACTTAGGTATTTATATTAACAATATCGTCCCGATTCAAAGAGAAGAAACTTTAATTAAAGCCTTTAAAATCTCTGATTTTGATACAACTCAACAATTACTTTTAGCCACCAAACAAGGAATGATGAAACTAGCTAAGTTATCTGATTTTTTAGTTCAAAGATATTCACGTCCAATTAGGGCAATGAAGCTTAATAAAGGCGATAAACTAGTAGCGGTTGATATCGATGTATTATCAAACATCTATGCCGTTACTAAAGGTGGATACGCTCTTCGCTTTAAGACAATAGAATTACCGCAATATGGACTTCAAGCCTCAGGTGTTAAATCAATGTTACTTCAAGCCCATGACGAAGTTGTCTCCGCCTTCTTCGTTGAGCCAGAAGATGAGGTTGTCGTCTTAACGACTCGTGGTCATATTATTAAAGAATCGGCTGAAGGAATTCAGTGCTATAACCGCTATCGCCGCGGAACTTTAATTATTGACCGGATGAAAAGTAATCCTCATTTAGCCGTTGATGCTGGAAGGTTAACTAAAAATCAATACCGAGACGGCGTTCAAATCAAGATTATTTGTGAAACTGGTTTACAATCGTTATCAGCTAATGAATTAAAAAATACTGCCAATAAATATGGTCGTAAAGTTTTAGAAACTGACGAAATAGGCACTCCTTACATGATGCTAGTTGAAAGATCATTTGCTGATGAAATTAAAATTTCTAAACCAGCACCGACTGTCAAAGAAAAAACTGAATTTGTTGAAGCCAAAATATTAGCCGAAGAAATCGAAACCGATGATAAAGTCAAAATTAAGATCTCTAAATTTGATCTATTTGACGAATAAAAGGAGTTGAATCTATGTTAAAGATTAATGTTTTAGGACATAAAGAACTACAAGTAAAAAATCATACAACATTACTTGAAGTTTCTAAAATGTTAGGTATAAAACCATATGCCGCTAAAGTAAATAGAAGAATGCGTGAATTAAACTCACGTCTTTTATCTGATGCTGATGTTGAGTTTTTATACTTAAATAATAGCGATGCCGTAAGAATTTATGAAGCTGGGCTACGCTTTGTTGTCGCTATGGCGATTAAAAATTTATATCCAGACGCTAACGTTAGTTTCAACTACAATGTTTCCCGTTCAGTTTTAGCGATTATTAGAAATTTAGAAGGTGGAATTAGTGAAAATGTAGTAAATCAAATTAAAGCAGAAGTTGACAGAATTGTTAAAGCTGATTATCCGATTACTAGAAAATTATTTAATTTAGAAGAAGCTACTATTTTATACGAAAATCAAGGAAACTGCGACAAAGTTAAATTACTACAATTTAGAGAAGAAGAATACGTTAACTTATATGAATGCCAAGGGTATGTTAATTATATGTACGCTTTAATGGTACCATCTACTGGATATTTAACTGAATATAATATGTTCCCTTACGGGGCTGGATTTATTATCCAATATCCACGGGCAGAAGCCAATGGAACCATTCCTCCGTTCTATCATGCCCCAACATTTGCTAAAGCTCTTCGTGATGCCGCTCGATGGGGGAAAAGAACTAAGGGAACTGCGATTGCAAATATGAATGAATATGCCTTAAATAAACATGATTTAATTGACTTTGTTAATATGTGTGAAATCAAGCATACTAACGAACTGCATGAACTAGCTAGCCAAATTGTTGAAAAACGTAATGAAGTTCGCTTGATTACGATTGCCGGTCCATCATCAAGTGGAAAGACAACATTTTCAATGCGTCTTCGCATTACTTTAATGTCACTTGGTTTAAAACCAGTTATGATCTCAATTGATGATTATTATAAGCCAAGATCAGAAGCACCATTAGACGAATTTGGGCAACCTGATTTAGAGCATATTGAATCACTGGATATTGAACGATTTAATAATGATATTTCACGATTAATTAATGGTGAAAAAGTGACTCTACCACGATATGATTTCAAACGTGGTATCATTACTGATGGACCAACCATTAGTGTTGATTCTGACACTCCAATTATTATTGAAGGCATTCATGCCTTAAATGACAGGTTAACTAGTAAGGTTCCTAGAAATCAAAAATATAAAATATATATTGCCCCACAAACTCAATTACACATTGATGATCATAATCCAATTAGTATTACCGATTTAAGACTCTTAAGAAGAATCGTTAGAGACTCTAAATACCGTAATGCTCCAGCAACCGAAACAATGGGGATGTGGCCATCAGTAAGAAGAGGCGAATTTAGATGGATTTATCCATATCAAGAGGGCGCAGACTTCGTGTTTAACACCGAATTAAGTTATGAATTTGGAGTTCTAAAAAGATTTGCCCTACCACAATTACAAGCTATCCCAAGAGACTCAAAATATTTTATTATGGCTAATCGATTAGTTAAATTCTTAAAATATTTCGTTGATATCCCTGAAGAATTAGTGCCATGTAATTCACTATTACGTGAATTTATTGGCGGATCTTGCTTTCACTAAGGAGTAAATAAAATTGAAATCACTTAAAAACATCTCAAGAACACAATTAAATAGCGAAAAATTAATGTTACTACTTGATACTTACGAACAAAAAGGTAAAGAGTATTATTACGATAAACTTTTTGAAAAAGATGCTGATATTTTATTTAGTAGCACCATGGAAGAGGATATTTACTATATTGGTAAGTTTTTTCAATTTGACTTTACTGACTTTAAATTACGTCAATGGTCAAAGAAAAACTTACAAGCTAGAAATAAAGAAGAAGAACAATTTAACAATTATAAAACGGTCTTAAGAAGAATTTATCGTGCTGGTAAAAGTTTTGAATTAATTCACACTAGTATTGTTGATTTATCGAGATTAATTTCTAAAAACGTCAGAAAAGTTAACGTTAATTACCGTGAAAATCATGAGAAAAATGTTTATAGTACTAATTCTAGAACTCCGTTAACTTTTGATTTAGAAGAATTAATTAGACTATTTTACTCAGAAATTAAAAAACAAAATCATGAAACTATCGCTTTAATTATTAACTTTTATATTGACTTTGTAAATATGGAAATATTTTCTTCATACAATGAAGAGATGGGACTATTTTTACTTTACGCGTTACTACTTAAACACTTTAATGTCTTTAAATATGTTTCATTTTTTAAGTATTTTTACCAAAAAGAACAAATCTTCAAACAAGGTATCTTAGAAGCTAATTATAACTGGCAAGAAGGCTATTCAAGTTATGAACGATTATATATTTTATTTATCGATATTTTAAAAGATAGCTATCAAGAATTAAGAGAAAAAGCTCATAAATATGAGCTTCAAACTGAATATCAAAAAGGTGAATATGTTAGAATAACAATTCTCAAAGGGCCAGAAATTTTTACGAAACAAGATGTTCGTGAAAAAAATCCACTAGCTAGTGATTCGACAATTGAAAGAATCTTAAAAAGCTTACGCGATGATGGTCATATTAGACCACTTGGTACTGGTAGAAGTGCTAAATGGCAATTAGTTTTTGATAATCGAGATTTCACCCATACTCAACTATCATTTTTCTCAGAAACGGATTTCGAATAAAATAAAAGAGGCGTCGCCTCTTTTTATTTTCTAAACATTCCTTTTTCTAAAAACTTCATGACTTCATCAGTTAGAAAATCAATATATTTTTCATCGGCATTTTCATTAAATAAGACTTGAAGACCGACAAAGTTAGAAATACCCATTAGGATATATGAAATAGTTTCAAGATCAGTATCATCATAGATTTCACCACTATTAACACCTCGTCTTAATCCCTTAATGTAGCGCCTAGAGAAGTTTTGATAATAATCTTTAAAGACATCGCCATCAACATACATTGCTTCCCAAAAGATGCGATATGAAATTGGATTTTCGTGTGCATAAATTAAGAATGCTCTAATTCCTAATTTTTCTTCTTCATAACGATTTTTTGCACCTCTAATTCCTTTTTGAATTGCCTTAGTAATTTCTTTTCCATAAAGATCAATTAAGTATAAATAGAGGGCGCGTTTATCATTAAAATATAGATAAAAAGTACCGGTTGCGATACCAGATTCTTCAATAATTTCATTAATTGAAGCTCCATAATAACCTAATTTTGAAAAAAGTCTCGTTCCTGTTTCAACGATTTTATTAAATGTTTTTTTCCCATCGGCTCTTACCGGTAATCTATAATCTTTCATATTTTCTCCTTTTCGCGATTACACATAGTTTAAATTATGAAATGAAATTTGTCAAATCTATTAATTTATCATTATGTGTTTTTTTCTAAAATTGTTTGAATTTTACAAGTTTAATATAATTCTACTATATTTTTTTAGAATTACCTTGACTTTTAATTGAAAAAAGATTATTATATAGGTAATATGAACATTTATTCGCGTTAACATAAAAATATGAAGGGATTGATAGATATGGAATGTATTTTAGGAAAAACGATTAACGATATTGAATTAGGTGAATCAGCATCTTATTCTAAAACTTTTACCGAAGAAGATGTTGTTGCATTTGCAAAAATTTCAGGAGACTTTAATCCAGTTCACTTGAACGAAGAATATGCTAAAACAACAATGTTTAAATCAAGAATTGTCCACGGAGCATTAGTTTCATCATTATTTTCAACAGTATTTGCTGCACAATGCCCAGGATATGGTTGTATATATTTTAGACAAGACTCTAAATTCATTGCGCCAGTTTATTTAAACGATACTATTACTGCTACTGTTAAAGTTATTGAAATTCAATTAGAAAAAGGTAGAGTTATCTTTGATACGATAGCTAAAAATCAAAAAGGAGACACTGTAGTCGTTGGTTCGGCCACAGTTTATCCAAGAAAGGAGATAACTATTAATAAGTCAAGTAATAAATAACTCCATTATAAAAGAACCGAAAAATTCAGCTAATAGTTTAAATATGTTTATTGAAAATAGAATAGCTACTTTCTATTATCTAATAATA
>JAAYXR010000116.1 GCA_012515785.1 Acholeplasmataceae bacterium
GCTGCTTCTACCTTTAACTAAATCCATTAAGTCAAAAGCATTTTCGACAAATGGCCTTATTTTATTGTCATATTTTGGATTATTTTCTAAATATTTTCTAATAACCGCTTTTTCAAATGAAACGTTATATGCTAAGATCATTCCGTTTGAATCTGTCAACTTAGAAAATAGTGATTTAAATAATTCATCACGGCAATCCTCTTTATGGTCTTTAGCTAAAAACTCAAAATGATCCTTATTCTCATCACAAACGCCTGGAGCACGTTCAATATGAAGTGAATATTGAAATGGTGATTGTTCATAACATTTTTCATCTTTAAACCGAGGAAGTGGTGGCGCAAACGTTTCAAAATCTAGATGATATATTGGATAACGTATCATATCAAGACCACGATTAATATTAGCATAATCAATGTATTGCCTATCATCTTTGACAC
Source organism: Acholeplasmataceae bacterium (assembly GCA_012515785.1). Lineage (GTDB taxonomy): Bacteria > Bacillota_I > Bacilli_A > Acholeplasmatales > Acholeplasmataceae > DUQW01. The sequence goes on from JAAYXR010000116.1 coordinate 438, forward strand.
ACGCAAGCTGAATTTGTTGTTGTGGGTATGCAAGATTATGATCTTCAAAATCTAAAATCTTAGTATATCCTTGTTCAATTAGTTCAAATCTTTGCGTTTTCTTTTTAGAATCAGCTGACATTACAAATCCATAATGGCCATTAATAAAGTTCATAATACTATTTTCATTCGGAATATTATGGTCTTTTTGACAAATAATTTTATAAAACGGGCACTCACGTGTCTTTTTAATCATACAATGTCTGCCAATCGGAACTTTACTTTGATTAACATTATTTAATCTTACGATGACATCGTTAACTAATTTTGTCACTTCAGGCATAATTTCTTCAGTTAATTTAGTAAGATCAAAGATACTAATAATATCATCACTATATTCATTTTCACCATTTTTATCTTTTTTACCATCATAAATATATAATGAATTTAAAACTGCTAACATATATTTGATTGGTTTTTCTGGTTTCTCAGGACTATTTTCTATTACAAACCTTTGAAATGCAAGGTCAATCACCATTCTTCCTAAATCGTGGAACGGATCTTGAAAGACTGATTCATCTACTGGTTTACAATCAGGTTCCATTTCATGATTACGGCGATAAATTTCACCATATTTTTTAAATAATGGATTGCCCCCACCTTTTTTAATTAATTTACTACTAGTAGTAGATTTTACCTCGCAAACATAAACCACTTCTTCATTTTCTAAATAGGTATCAAGGAAGCAGTGAAATTTATGACCATCGTATCTAGCTTCAAAATGTTTTTGATCTTTTAGTTCGTTTCCGTATGTTACATTTCCACCAAATAAATTTTGAAGTTTCCTTGCGGCTAAAACTTCAATTTTCATAAAGTCTTCATCATACGGGCTTTCTAATGTACCAGCAACTAAATCTTCGTATAATTCCTCATCATCTAAATACTCATAGTCAAATTCAATATCTTCATAGCGCGACTCAAACATTGATCTTAAGGCCTCTAGCTTATTGTGTTCATTTTCTTCCGAGTAAATAGCTTCGATTGATTCGGGATCCATTGTTACAATAGCTTCACGCTTTTCACGATAAATCGTGTATAAGGCGGCAAAGCGATCGCAACGAACAAAATTTAAAAATCTAGATTTTGATATTTGCATTTTATACCTTGTATACTCTAAATAGTAAATTATAGTAAATCGAGTATACATTTCCTTTCTTAAGATTTTCTACTATAATTTATATATGGTACTGTGGATTTGATGCATTTTAATGTAGCTTTGACTACCGAA
>JAAYXR010000117.1 GCA_012515785.1 Acholeplasmataceae bacterium
CGGTCAGCTGAGAAGAATCCTGACATTGCCGTATTGTGAATTGACATTTGATACCATCTCTTCTCATCTTTATATAAATTATTAATATTGTCTTGAGCCACTAACCAGTTGTTTAAATCTTTTAATACGAAGTATTTATCTTTATAAATTAATGATTCTTTAATTTCTTTAAACTCATCAAATGGCACATCAAAGAATCCATTGGTTAATTGATCTAATACTTCTTTTATCACAAGATCATTTTCATAAATTTCAATTGGACGATAACGTTCTGGATTTCTCTCTAACGCTGTTACAACATCAGCTGTTAAGCCAAATAGTTGCATGTTATTGTCACCAACTAATTCATTAATTTCAACATTAGCGCCGTCAAGAGTCCCTAAAGTAATCGCTCCGTTCATCATGAATTTCATATTTCCAGTTCCTGATGCCTCTTTTGATGCTGTTGAGATTTGTTCCGAGACATCAGCTGCTGGCATAATCTTTTCAGCATATGATACGTTATAATCTTCAACAAACACTACTTTTAATAGTTCATTTGTTTCCGGATCATTATTCACTTTATCAGAAATGGTATTAATTAATTTAATAACTTTCTTAGCATAATAATATGTTGGAGCGGCTTTGGCACCAAAGATAAATGAATGAGGATGATAATTAGCCTTAAATTCAGGATCTGATTTTAATCGATTATAAATAGCCATAATACCTAGTGCTTTCATTAACTGGCGTTTATATTCGTGTAATCTTTTAACTTGAATATCAAAGATTGATGTCGGATCTAACTTAATTTGTTGGTTATTGAAAATGATATTAGCCAGTTCTGTTTTTCTAGCTAGTTTCATTTCTTTATAACGTTTTTGAATCTTAGGATCGTTTTCGTATTTTAACAATCCTTTTAATTTTGTAGTATCAAAAACCCAATCATCACCAATAGTATCTGATAAAATACTAACTAATTCAGGGTTAATATGATAGCACCAACGACGATGAGTAATACCGTTAGTTTTATTGTTTAATTTATTTGGATAATGCAAGTGGAAGTCTTTAAAGACAATGTCTTTTAAGATTTCTGTATGTAATTTGGCAACCCCATTAACCGAAAATGACCCGATAATAGCTAAGTTAGCCATTCGAATAACGTTATCTTTGATAACGCGTAGTGAAGGGATAAACTTAGAATCTTTACCATATTGTTTCACAAGTGATTCAACAAAGCGACGATCAATTTCTTCAGTAATTGTATAAATTCTTGGCAGTAATTGTTTGAAAATATTAATTGGCCATACTTCTAAAGCTTCATATAAAATTGTATGGTTAGTATAAGCACAAATCTTAGTTGTAATTTCCCACGCTTCATCCCATTCTAGTTGTTCTTCGTCAACTAAAATTCTCATTAACTCAGGAATAATTAAAGTCGGATGTGTATCATTAATTTGAAAGACAACAAAGTCAGCTAAATTTCTAACAGTACCATGGTTTTCTTTATGTTTTTTAATAATTGAATTAATTCCCGCTGATGAGAAAAAATATTGCTGTTTTAATCTTAAAATTTTTCCAGCTACTGTATCATCATTTGGATATAACATTTCCGAAATTTCTCTAACCTTACGATAATAATCGTGAGTTACATACGAAAAGTTCATATCTGATGGTTCAGCGTTCCACATTCTTAACGTATTTACGACACCATTTTTATCCCCAATAATCGGCATATCATATGGGACAGCTTTAACGTATTCCGCATTTAAATGTCTCACATCAAGTGATCCATCAGGTTTTAAACCAATATCAATATGTCCATAAAACGGAACGTTTACTGCTTCTTCTTGGCGTCTAATTTCCCAAATGTAGCGGTCTTTTAACCACACGTCTGGTGATTCAACTTGATATCCATTTTGGATAATTTGTTTGAAAAATCCATAACGATAGCGAATCGTTTGTCCCATTACTGGTAATCCTAGTGATGCCGATGAATCAAGGAAACAAGCAGCAAGTCTACCTAATCCCCCATTACCTAATCCAGCATCAGCTTCGCGGTGCTCAACGTCATCTAAGTCAATCCCTAAATCGTTAAACGCTGCCTTTACAACATGATAAACACCATAGTTTTGTAAGTTGTTGGTAATCATTCTTCCCATTAAAAATTCCATCGAAAAATAATGAGCTACTTTATGTTTTTTCTTTTTAATTACTTCATTTGTTGCGTACC
>JAAYXR010000118.1 GCA_012515785.1 Acholeplasmataceae bacterium
ATGCCCTAGAAGCGTTAAATCGAGCTTCAAATATTAATCTTGATTCAAAATATGATATTGTTGAATCACTTAAAAGATTAGAAATTGGATCAATTTTACAGCCAAATGAATTAGTCTTAGTTCATACTTTTTTAAAAGAAGAAGCAAGACTTAAAGCATACTATCAAAATCTTAAAAAACTAAAGATTGAAGCGAAATATTTAGAAACATATTTTGATGATATTAATTTGCATGATGATTTATTAAAACTATTAGGAGAAACAATTGATCCTGATGGTAATATTTATGATCACGCTAGTCCTAATTTATTTAAAGTTAGAAGAATTCTGCAATCAAAAATAGCTAGTGTTAATGAAAGAATGGAAAAACTAATGACCAAATACTCTGATTTTTTAAATGAAAGAGTGATGGTTATGAGAAATGACCGGTATTGTTTATGCATTAATCAGTCATTTAAAAATAAAATTAAGGGTGTTGTTCACGATATTTCAAGTAGTGGACAGACGGTTTATATTGAACCGGAAGAAATTAGAGCGATTACTTCTGAAATTGAGTTTTTGAAAGTTGAAGAAAAGAAAGAAATCTTAAAGATTTTAGCTAATGTTTCGAATAAATTAGCGATTAATTTAGAAACATTAAAAATTAATTTAGAAATCTTTTTAACATTAGATTTAATTTATGCCAAAGCGAATTATGCTAAAGAAATTAACGGAATTATTCCGAAAATTAATACGGAAGGATTAATTAATTTAGTCCAAGCTAGACATCCATTAATTGACCCTAAAGTAATTGTTCCAATTAACTTTTATTTAGATAAAGATGCCCCAACAATGATTATTACCGGTCCTAACACTGGTGGTAAAACAGTGGCCTTAAAAACGGTCGGGCTCTTAACTTTAATGGCTCAGTCAGGCTTACTAATCCCAGCTGGAGAAAAATCAGTAGTTGCCGTTTTTGATAATATTTATGCTGATATTGGCGATGAACAATCACTTGAGCAATCACTTTCAACCTTTTCAAGTCACATGACTAAAATTAAGAAGATTGTCGATAATGTTACTCCCAATGATTTAATTTTAATCGATGAATTAGGTAGTGGAACTGATCCAGTTGAAGGAACATCACTAGCAATTTCAATTTTAGATTATTTAAGAAAATATAAACCGAGATTAGTTGTGACAACTCACTACTCAGAATTAAAAGTTTATGCCTTTGAATCAAGTGATATTGTCACTGCAAGTGTGGCGTTTGATACGGTCACACTAGAACCTAAATACCATTTGCAAATTGGTACTACCGGTTCATCAAATGCGATATTAATCGCTAATCGGTTAGGAATTAATCAAGAAGTTATTGAAAATGCGAAAGTCCGTGTTAGTGGTCATCAAAGTGATATTGCTAAAATTATTGAAAATTTAGCTATTAAAGAACAAAAATTAGAAGATAAGAAAAAACGTTATGAAGAAAATCAAGCCGAGCTTGATGAAAAGATGAAAAAATATGATAATTTATTACTTAAAAATCACCAGGAACAAGATCGGATTTTAAAAGAAATTAGAGATAATGAAACAAAAATTTGGAACGAAAAACACTTAGAAATTCAAAAAATCTTAAAAGAATTAAAAGCTAAAAAAGAATTATCAGCTAAAGAAGAAGCCGAAATCAAACAAGCAATTAATAAACCACGAGAAAAAACGAAAGTTAAGACCGATTATAATTTTAAAGTTGGCGATTATGTTTTAATCCAATCGTACG
>JAAYXR010000119.1 GCA_012515785.1 Acholeplasmataceae bacterium
ACACCTTATATGTTTCAGGACAACTGCCAATTGATCCTAAGACCGGTTTAATGCCAACAACAATTGAAGAACAAACCAAACAATCACTTGATAACATATTAAATATTGTTCATGAAGCCGGTTTTGAGTTGACTGATATTGTTAAATGCCAAGTTTACTTAAAAGATTTAAGTGACTTTGCCAGGATGAATGAAGTATATGCTAACTTCTTTTATGAACATAAACCAGCCAGAGTGGCTTTTGAAGCATCAAGACTACCAAAAGATGCACTAGTTGAAATTGATGCCATTGCAGTTAAATAATTAAATATATAATAATAGCGGCCAAGCGGCCGCTATTTTTTTGATTATAATTTTATTTAAAATTCTCACTTAAGTTAGATTTATTACTAAAACTCCTGCTATATTAGGAAAAATTATTTTGTTAGTAATTAAAATGGATCAATGATTGTGTCAGAATCACCTGAAAAATCAATTAAAACGGTATCAAACTTGAAATCAAGTGGGTTACTATAAATTCTGACTCTAATGATATATTCATTGATAAAAGTTAATAATCCCGTTTCAGAAACTTCTGCGTGTTCACCACCACTAACAATCATAAAGGTAACATCTAATTCAGTAGCATCATGAGGATTAATAATATATTCAAGTTGATATGTTGTAGTCCCTCTAGGAATTAAGATTACTTTTTCTCCGTCATTATTAACGGCACACTGACCATCTTCTTTTGAAGGATCAATGAATGAAATTGATTCAACAGCCACTCTAGTGGTATCTTCAGGAACTTTACCAAAAACGCTAACGATAACCGCTGCAATCATGGAGAATATAACTAATAATAAGGTTACTATTTTTTTATTCATAAGCTCCCTCCTAAAATTCAATCTCTGGGAAGATATTCTTCAAATAAGAATTATACAAATACATTCGCGCTAACATAAATACTAGGGCGATGCCAATAATTTTTACCCATTGCCAAACTGGATTGCCACCGGTAAATAAAATAATGACGACTAGGGCAGTAAATAAAATTGTCGTAATAAAACCAATTAAAATTGAACGACTAGCATTATTAATACTGGAACTATCACCACTAGCTGCGTATTCTCTTAACTTTGGATTCATAATATCGATTTGGAGTGACCAGAAAATTAAGCCGGCATTAATTAGTAAAATAGCAATCAATAATAACCAATATGGGACAACATTTTCAATTCTCGTTGCGAAAATAATTAAGACAACGAAACTAATAATGATAATAATTGATGAAAATATTAAGTTAAAAAATATTTTCGCCCATGCCATTTTAGTGGTATCGGCAGGAACAGTTTTAAGTAAAACGAACTCAGCACCTTCTTGAGTAATCGCTAGGGCACTCGCGGTATTGGAAGCACTAGCCATTAATAGGGAAATAAAGGCCGAAAATCCAATCGTCATTGAATGACCTAAAGTATTCCGGTCTACCGCAGTAAAAATTGATACCATGAAAAATAATACATAAGGCGTCGCCACTAAGAAAACATAGTTACTAACTAAATCATTAATATTTCTAATTGATAATAACCATTCTTTTTTAACAAAAGTTAAAAATGTAG
>JAAYXR010000120.1 GCA_012515785.1 Acholeplasmataceae bacterium
ATTAGATAATAGAAAGTAGCTATTCTATTTTCAATAAACATATTTAAACTATTAGCTGAATTTTTCGGTTCTTTTATAATGGAGTTATTTATTACTTGACTTATTAATAGTTATCTCCTTTATTTTTGCGTATTTGGGGCTAAAATGGCAATCATATTACGACCTTCCATTTTAGGTTGGGATTCAACTATAATAGTATCTCCTAGTTCAGCGATAAACTTTTCCATAGTTTCCATACCAATTTCCGTATGTGCTAGCATACGGCCATAGAAACGAATTGAAAGTTTGACTTTATCGCCATCTTTAATAAATCGTTGAGCATGCTTTAGTTTAGTGTTAAAATCATGTACATCGATAGTTGGGCTCAATCTAATTACCTTTAAATTAACTACTACTTGGTTTCTTCGAATTTCTTTTAATCTTTTTTGTTGATCAAAACGATATTTTGAGTAGTCCATAATTTTAGCGACTAAAGGGTCACTTTGAGCAGCGACAACAACTAAGTCCAATCCAGCATCATAAGCTATTTTTAAAGCTTTATCACGCGTCATAACTCCTTGGTTATTGCCATTTTCATCAATTAATAAGACATTACCCTTAGGGATATCCTCATTAACTAATTCGTTGCTTTTTCCTTTTACTGGTCTTCTAATAAAATTCACCTCCAAAATAATTTTATTATAAAGAAAAAGGGCATAAATTGCCCCACATAAAAGTCATAACAAAATAGTTAAATAAACATCTAGTGACTTTTATACCTATTGACCGAATCAATCAGGTGAGAGGCTCCTCTTCTTTCCACGTGTATTATTATAAACTATTACCGTTATTAATGCAAATAATATAATTTTGAATGTTTAAATTATGACTAATATTTTTTTCTTTGATTAAGCAGGTACTACTTCTTCACATTCATGATGTAAGAATGGAGAAACCTTTCTTAAAAACCAAGCCATCATAAAGATTGTACCAATACCCAAAGTAAAAATTGCAACTAATAAAAGAATGTATACAGGTTTTAATAAGTCTCTACCTTCTGCATCAAATCTCATTTTTTTGCCATCGATTATGACGTTGTCAAAAAACCATTTGCCTAGCCATGATAGTAACCAAGGTGTAGCGATTAATATTGTAAAGTTCATACCAAGTGCTACAACAATGCTTCTCCAAATTAGATCCTGTAAATGTTGATTTCTTTTCCATAAAATATTCTCTTTTTTGATTATTAAGGAATAATCCTCATTTTAATTTGACTATATTAATTATAAATTTGGTAGTCTAAATTAGAATTTCACTAAAATAATGCAAATTATGTCAAAAATTTTCATTCAAAAACACATAAAAATAGAGATAAATTAGAAAAAAGAGATAAATTGCTAAAAAATAATATCCCAATTTATAGTTAAATATCTTTGAACCTGATAAGGGAATTAGATAGCTAATAGCTAAATTTTCACTATCTTCTTGAATAAAAGAGATTATTATCAATACAATTAATAATAAAAAACTAATTCCTTTTCGATTTTCTCTTAGAAAAATCAGTAATAATAAACTCATTATGTAATAATCAGGAAGTAATTTTAAAAATTCAATAAAATGTTCCCATTCAAACTGATAATATCTAGTAAAAATAAACGGAATTACAATCATTATCGAGTATATTATTATAATTAACCAACTTATTATAAGAAAATAAAATATCAATTTATAACAAGACACCCGACCTCTTTTAAAATAAGCAATTAAGGGTTTAATAAACGGAGCGTCATGATCCATTAAGATTAACGAAATTGTGAACATTAAAATATAACGAATAATAATTAACATTCTTCCGTGATATTCTAAATTATAACTATTCGCATTTAACGCCATCTCAGATAAAGATGTCTGCGGACTTGAAATAACTACCGATAATATTGCGACTAATAAGAGTACGATTAAGATAATGATTCTTATTTTTTTATTAAAGAAATGGCTAAAAAAGTATTTGATCATAGTTTTAAATGATAAGCGGCAAGTTTTTCAAAAGCTTTAGGATTATGAGTTGAGATGATAATCGATTTACCTTCTTCTTTTAGTTGTTTAATAATTCTTTTTAAAGTATTAGTTGTTTTAGTATCTAATCCCGATAGTGGTTCATCTAAAATAATTAAATCACTTTCACCAATTAAAGTACTTGCGATCGCGACTCTTTGATAATTACCTTTTGATAAGTGGGCGATCTTTTTATATAACGGAATATTTAAATCGACTAACAGTTTTAAGTTTAAATCAACTTTTTTAAGTTTACTAATTTGAAAAAGATAATCATATGCGGTATGAAAATCAGGAAGATGAGTTTTTTCTGGAAGATAGTTAAATTTAAGATTTTGACAGTAGATAATCTGGCCCCGATCTGGCTTAATAAAGGCTAAAATTAACTTAATTAAGGTAGTTTTACCACTTCCATTAGTTCCCGTTATTAATAACAATTCATGTTTATTTATCGTCAAATTAAAGGTTTTATCTAAATAATATTTGGAGGCATTTTTAAGTTCAATTAGCTTCATATAAATGACAAATATCACTAGCTATTTCAAGCGTTTGATAATCATTAAAAAATAAAAAGTTATCAACAACTTGAACACTAGTTTGACCGTTTTTAGTAATGGTTAAGATAAGTGGCGCTTGAAATAAAGCGATTCTTTTAAAGGGGATAATAATCTGAATTTCATTTTGGTTAATTTCAAAATTTAAGTTAGTTTCACCATCAATTGAAATCGATTCAATGATGGTATTATCTAAACTATTAGCTTCAAGAATAATTTTATTTAACCTTGGAAATTCACTGCCTTGAAGTTTATAACCATGTAGGCCATCAACTTTAATTAATTTTTCAACTCCAACATGAGGATAATATAAAAATTTAAATTTGCCTATTGCCATTAAATAAGTAGTTCCGTCGACTAACTGAATTTCAAGATAGGCATCATCAATTAATAAATTAGCCTCTAATCTTGGCATTTTAAAATGATAATTATATGAATAATAATCATCACCTATATACTTTTCTTCATGAGAATATTTAATATCTAGTAAATCTAATTCAAAACGAGTGGTATCATCATTACTAACCAAAAAAGAAAAATTGATATTCTCCTTGTGATGAATTTTATGTTTCTTTTTATTTGAATAGAGTATAATCGTTATTACTTTTGAATCAGTATAAACGTAGTTATATTCAGTCTCTACGGTTAGTAATTTATCAGATACTTTGGGTTTGTTAGTGACAATTATCGCAATAATCGCACCAATGATTAAAAGACCTGAAATGATAAACAAAATTTTTTGAGTCATATTCGTTTCTTCTCCATGCGGTAAAAAATACTAGTGATATTTAAATATTCATAACCACCAGTATTAGTTCTAATCCAAAAAAAATACCTTGAAGCCACTCCATTAGTTAGGCGACCATTACCTTTAACATAAATATCAAGTTGGGTCATTGGATCAACTTGGATTTTCGTTGACATAGATTCAGTTTGACTAATGGTAATTGTTGCATCCGCTTTAATATTTAATTTTTTGGATAATCCCAATTTAAATCCTTTAATTGTACCACTTCCGCTAGTTTCAACACCACCTGAACCACTAACGGCATATTTTTGAGTAACCTCAGTTTTCACTTGTTGGTCTAAAACGATTGGGGTAGTCCCAGTATTTCTAATTGATGTAAGTGTGGTTTTAGTAAAATTAACTCTAGCACTACGAGTTAGTTCATAAGTTCTCCACCCTATAAAAAGTCTTTTTGAAACTTTTGGATAATACTCGTTTAACTCTTCTACTTTGTAATCACGTAAAAATTTATGATTCGGATTTTCAAAAGTAATTTCTTGATAACTTTCAATTAAGCCGGCATTAACGACACATTTAATGTTATAAAAGATTAAAAAGAACATAAATATAATAATAACTTTTTTCATAATAACCTTGTATACTCTAAATAGTAAATTATAGTAAATCGAGTATACATTTCCTTTCTTAAGATTTTCTACTATAATTTATATATGGTACTGTGGATTTGATGCATTTTAATGTAGCTTTGACTACCGAA
>JAAYXR010000168.1 GCA_012515785.1 Acholeplasmataceae bacterium
GACATAGAAAGGAATGGATTCCTTAAAATAATGTTCAATGGAACAATCCAGGATGTCGCATACAATATACAACGCGGTACCCACAGGCGGCGTCATGCATCCCATTGTGACAATGGTCATCATGCAGATGCCAAAGTGCACCGGGTCTACGCCCATCTCGGTGAGCACGGGCAGAAACAGTGGCGTGAGCAGCATGATATTGACGTTGCTGTCCAGGAACATGCCCAGAACAACCAGCAGCAGCACAATCAACACCAGCAGAATCTGCGGATTGGAGGTGATGCCAAAAAGCAGGCTGCCCAGCGTGGCGGGTGCGTTAATCATGGTCATAACCTTGCCGAAGATGCCACTCATGGCAATGATCAGAATGATGCCGCCATTGTCGATAACGCTGTCCTTCAGCGCGGCGAAGAAATTCTTCCAGGTCAGTTCTTTATAAATGAAAGCGCCAACAAACAGCGCATACACCACAGCTACAGATCCCGCTTCCGTGGCGGTAAACAGGCCGAAGCGAATGCCCACGATCAGAATGATGGGGAAAATCACAGCCCAGATCGATTGCTTCAGCTCATGGAAGATTTCCTTCCAGGTAGGCCGCTTGGCGTTGGGATCGGGAAGGTCAAAGCCACGCCGCTTTGATGTGATACGAACCGTGAGCATCAGAGCAGCCATCATCATAATGCCGGGCAATATACCGGCGATGAACAGTTTGCCGATGGATACGCCTCCAATGAAGCCATAAAGAATCAGGCCCAGAGAAGGCGGAATGGTTGCAGTGATCAAGCTGGTCATACAGATAACGCCGCCGGCATATCCCCTGGTATATCCGCGGCGAATCATTTCCGGTCCCAGGACGCGCGCTTCCATAGAAGCGTCAGCTACAGCGGAACCGCTCACGCCGCCCATGAGCGTCGAAAGCAGCACGGAAACCTGCGCGGTACCGCCAACCATGCGGCGGGTCAGGAGGCGCGAAAATGCAATCAGGTGTCGGGTAATGCCCGTGCGGTTCATCAGATTGCCGGCGAAAATGAAGAAGGGAACGGCTAGGAAGGCGATGGATTGGGTTTGTGAGATGACGTACTGCGCTGTTACATCCAGATTGCGGCCCGCATCAACGAACCATATCAATCCGGAGCCGCCAATGACAAACGCGATGGGGGCATTGATCAGAAGAAGAACCAAAAAAGTAATGATCAGCATCGTCATAGCTGCTTGACCTCCTTTGTATCGTTAAACGTTACAGGTGTTTTGTCCGCTCCGGTGTATTCCTCGCCAACCATATCGGGATTGTCCTTGCGAACGTTGTATGCATCATCGTTAAAGTGCGTAACTACTTTGTATATCTTGGTCAGACAAGTTATGATCATTAAGAGTCCGCCTACAGGCAGGGAAGCCGTGACTGCGCCATATCTGATGCCCCATGCAGCCAGGGTGTTGAACGGCCGGGCCCCGTTAGTTTTGATAATGGCCAAGCCGCCACGGATCAGCACAAAAAGTATCATGATCATCAGAACATAGACAACAATTTGAAACACTTTTTGTACCTTAGGAGAAAACTTGCTGACAAGAATATCCATACCAACCAGGCGGGAATAGCGCATGGCGACATCCGCACCCAAAAATGCTGTCCAGCTGAACAGCAGCAGGCAAATGTCATCTGCATAGATGATGGGGGTGCCGAGGTAACGCAAAACGGCGTTCATGAATGTTAAGATAACAATTGTCGCAAAGCCGATGCCGGCGATAATATCCTCTACTTTGCAGTAAATAGCGTAAACTTTCTTCATCGTCCTTCCTCCTGCTTGAAGCATTACAATAACAAGAGAGGCGACGGGCTTGCCGCAGCAAACACCGCCGCCCGACAATTCATGCTTTAGATGAATTGCAGTGCTGTTTTACTTGTTGATGCCCAGCTGTTCGTAGAGCTCAGTACGGAGAGCTTCGTAATCTGCACCGCCGGTGGTGGCAGGATCGGCATAGAGATGCTCGGTAGCGGCACGGAAGGCCTCACGATCAGGTACGGTTACTGTAACGCCAGCAGCCTTCATCTCTTCTAGATATTTTTCTTCATATTCAATGACGATAGCTTGATTATCCTTGTAGTTTTGTACGCAAGAGGTGATTAGCTGCTCCTGCTGCTCAGCACTCAGGGTGTCGAACCAGGCGGCGCCGCACACCATATCGCAAGTGAGAAGGAAGTGCTGGCTCAGACTGATGTCAGAGCACACTTCATAGAACTTGGCGGAATAGATGGTGGGAAGCTGCCACTCGCCACCATCGATGACCTTGGTCTGGATCGCGTTATAGCATTCGCTCTGATTCATGGGGGTGGCAATCGCACCCATGGCGTTTACAGAGTTGATGGCGATGGCATTGCCCATGGTGCGGATCTTCAAGCCGTTGAGGTCTTCCGGCTTTTCGATGGGCTTGTTGGTTACCCAGTTGCGCCAGCCTGTCAAGCCGTTGGCTGTCAGCAACACAATGCCCTGCGCACGCAGATCGTCGACCCATTCTTTGTACAGCTCGGTTTCCATAAGGCCGTCCAGCTGATCGTAGCTGTCCAGCAGATA
>JAAYXR010000171.1 GCA_012515785.1 Acholeplasmataceae bacterium
AAAGGAGATAACTATTAATAAGTCAAGTAATAAATAACTCCATTATAAAAGAACCGAAAAATTCAGCTAATAGTTTAAATATGTTTATTGAAAATAGAATAGCTACTTTCTATTATCTAATAATATTTTGATCGAAACTAACCTGATTAGTTTCTAGATAGTAAATTATTCGTAGTAATTTACGCGCTATAGAAGAAAAGATGACGTTTCTATGTTTACCTTCATTTTTCTTCTTATAGTAATAATCATTAATAACTGGAACTTCTCTAATACACCCTAAAACTATATTCCATACCGTTTTACGAAGTAGAGAAGATCCGCGTTTAACTAATTTACCATAAGATTTTGATTCGCCAGATTGATATACGGCGATATCATATCCGACAAATGCGATTAACTTTGCTGGATTAGAAAAAAGAGTAAAGTCGCCAACCTCTCCAAGTATATTTGCTGCCGACATTAAGGATACACCTGGAATAGTTTTGATGTATGATGTGGTGTAACTCATTATTTCTTCAATCTCTGCTTCAAGTATTTTAATCTTTGTATTATAAGAATGATATAGTTTGGTGTAGAGTTTAAGTTTGAGTTCGTTAGATTTAGATTCAATTCCCACAGTATCTTTAGCTAATTCTTTTAATTTACGAAAATTTGGATAAGTAAACTTTCCTCTAGATAGTTTATAAAGTTTCTCAAAATGATTTTTATTGAGTTTCGCTATTTTCTTAGGAGAAGTGTATTTCTCTAAAATAAATAGCGCTGTTAAGCCTAAACGGTTATTAAAATGCCGTTTAAACTCTGGAAATATTATGTCTAATGCGTTAGTTATTTGAACTAAAGTATTAGAACGTGATTCTATTAATGAATTTCTTGTGCGACATAATGACTTTAATTCATTAATATGGTAATATTTAGTATGTAAGGTCTTGTAGTCTACAGAGGCCAACATACGTGCTAACATTCGTGCATCTATCTTGTCTGTTTTAGTTTTTCGTATCGTGGTGGATTTAAAAAACTGTTTGGTAAGATAGGGGTTAAACTCTACGAAAGTATAACTATTTGCACTTAAGAAATGTTTTAAAGTATTGCCGTAATGCCCTGTAGCTTCAAGACCGATTTTTATTTCATAAGAATGATCTAAGGCTTGAAGGTGCTCAAGTAATACTTTAAAACCATTAGAATTGTTATCAAAAGAAAATTCTTTGATAACCTCACCATGTGTTGTAGCTATAAAACACTGGTGTTTGTATTTAGCGATATCTATTCCGACCAAATACATAGGTATCACCTCTCATAAATTATTTAGTACTGTAGTCTGTCACGAGTTCCTATTTACTATATTCTTGTGATTGAGCGTTAGGCGCTAGATAACTTATTGCTAGTAAATAAATAGGACTGTGGTAAGAGTCTCCTTTCGGTAGTCAAAGCTACATTAAAATGCATCAAATCCACAGTACCATATATAAATTATAGTAGAAAATCTTAAGAAAGGAAATGTATACTCGATTTACTATAATTTACTATTTAGAGTATACAAG
>JAAYXR010000017.1 GCA_012515785.1 Acholeplasmataceae bacterium
ATATCAATCTTTGGAATAATGGCTTCAATGGTATCAGCAACTTCATCTAAAGATTTACCTTCTTTAATTAGTTTTAATGCTTCAACTAATAAATACATTTCACCATATGATACCGATTTAGAATCAACTACTCTGATATTAACTCCTTCAATCATTCCAGCCGCAAGGACACAACCTTGGTATGTTCCTGATAGTTTAGATGAGATTGTAATTACTAAAATATCTTTATATCCTTTATTTTTTAACTCTTTATATTTAAGTAAAACTTCTCCTACTGATGGTTGACTAGTTTTAATATCTAAGTCTTCTTCATGTTTAATTCGATAATAGAATTCATCAGCTTTGATATCAACAAAGTCTTTATACAACACATCATTTAAGTGTAAATTGATGTGAATTGTTTCAACTGGATAATCAAATGTTTCATAGTCAGCCCCAGATGCTGAACAAATAATAATCCCGATTTTATTCATAAATATCCCCCTTGTTAAATATAAACGTAGCCTACTCCTAAAGTACCAGGGCCAGCATGCGCTCCGACAACTGGTGTTAGTGGAACTAATTCAATATTAATTCCAGGTTTAATCGTAAGTAGATGTTTTTTAACTTCATGAGCAAATGGTTTGTTGTTAGTATAGACTACAAAAGCTTCAATATCCCTTCCTTTTGTCTCTTCTTCAAATATTTCATATAATCGATTTAAAGCTTTTTTAGAAGTTCTTATTTTTTCATATGCAACTAGTGAACCATCTTCTTGATTCATTCTTAAAATTGGTTTAATTTTAAGAAGTGATGCCAGTGCCCCAGCAGTTGATGAAAGACGACCATTTTTAACCATAAATTTAACAGTATCAACATATACTAATATATTAATATTAGGAATAACTGCTTCAATCTTTTGTGCTACTTCTTCTAAGCTGAAACCAGCTTTAATGTGTTTAATCGCTTCTTTTACTAAATAAAGTTCACCATATGATACTGATTTTGAGTCAACTGCTCTAACAGTAACTCCTTCAACCATTTCACCAGCTAAAATAGTAGATTGATAAATTCCTGATAATTTAGTGGAAATTGATATAGTTAATATTTGGTTATATCCCATATCTCTTAGTTTTTCATATTTACCAATAATTTGTCCCATTGGTGGTTGACTTGTTTTAATATCGATATCTGGATTTTTAGAAATAATGTCATAAAATTCTTCCGCTTTAATATCAACGAAATCTTCATATACCTTCCCGCCTAAATGAAGATCTGAGTGAATAACTTCTACCGGATGATCAAACTCATAATAGTCTGCTCCAGAGTTTGTACATACTACGATTCCTATTTTATTCATAAATAATACCTCCTTAAATTTGGCTATAACTAATTATACCACGACGAGAAAAAATGTTAATTATAATTTCAAATTGTATTTAAAATTGGCTTAATTGTGGGAAATATGTTATATTTAGTGTGAAATCTATTAAAATAAGGAGGAATTTTAAATGAAATGTCCAAGTTGTAATTTTGAATATACTTATGAAGATGGTGAATATCTAGTATGTTCAGCATGTCAGTTTAGATGGAACCCTAATGAATATGTTGATCCAAGTCAAAAACGATATTATGACGTTTATGGAACGGAACTATTTGACGGTGATGATGTCATCGTCATTAAAGACTTGAGATTTAAAGGATCAAGTGATGTCATTAAACAAGGTACTAAAGTTACTAATATTAAGTTAGTTGATAGTGATCATGATATTGATTGTCGTGTTCCTGGGTTTGGGAATATCAGTTTGAAAACTGAATTTGTGAAAAAAGCTTAATTTAAAAACAAAAAGACTGGAAAATTTCCAGTCTTTTTTTGTATTTAATTACTTAATTACCAAATTTCTACCATTTTATCTTTAGCTAAATACATCTTATCTTCCGGAGTTAATTTATAGAAATCTTGGAACTC
>JAAYXR010000176.1 GCA_012515785.1 Acholeplasmataceae bacterium
AATATCACATCATTAAAAGAATATACAGACTTAATTAAAGATTGGATAGAATTTTATAATACTGATAGACGGAAATTAAAAAAGTAAGCCCTTTTTTATTAGGGTCTACTTTTAAGGGTTCATCTCACGCAACTACTCTTTTTTTTAGTTTAAATTTTATTATTCAGCTGGAAAAAAATCTTCAATTAATTGATCAAAATCAGCGTTGTATTTTGCCGCATTAGTCAATTTATAAGCATATCTAGTTTCATCACCTTCGAAAGAGAAGGTAACCATAAATATATCGCCCTCGATTTTTAAAATTGACATAGTTGTATGTGTCTTATATATGTCTCCAGTCAAATCGTAAAGTGCAATAGAATCAGTAATATCAGATGCGTATTGTAATACTTCCATTTGATCAACTTTTTTTGAATCAGCGACTATTTTTTAACTAATCCAATATATTTATCAACATCAATTTTGGTTATATGTCTTTTATCTTGATGAATTTTACGACCACTGAGACCAAAATTATCGATATTTTCTAATGCTAATGCATGAAAATCTTCAACCTTTTCAACACTTTGTTTTCCACCGCCACCACCAGCACAACCCACAGCTGATATTGCAACGAATAAAATAGAAACAATAATTAATACTCTTTTAAACATAACTACACCTCCCCTCTTTTTTTTATTTTATTTTTCAGCTGTTTCGGTCTTAGCCTAATTCATGGATACCATAAATTGTCTAACATGATGCCTTGCTGGAGTTTTCTCATTAGTTGCATCATCACACGAATCAATTGTTAATTCATAGGAGGTCTCTTCTTCTAAAAGATTAAAAGAATATCTTAGCTAAGAAAAAGCTTTTAATTGAAATTAGTAATAAATGTTCATATTTTTAATGTAATTATATTATATATTTTTATTTTACATAAAACGTGGTGTTTATGCAATATGCAAATAAAATATTTATAAATAAAATTCGAAAATAGAAACTAAATTTGATATGAAGTAAAATAAAAGAGTAGTTCAAAATTGCGAACTACTCTTTTTTTAGTTTATATTTTATTTAAATAAGTCTTTAAGTAGATTGTCTAATTGTGAAAAATATTTTTTCGGATTATTCACTTCATAAGCAATACCATCTTTAGCATCAACATTAGCTATTGTAACATAAAGTTTACCAGTGGTAGTTTTAACAATTCCTAAGCCATCAAAATCATGTTGATTATCACTTGTATTTGCAATCGTTAAGAACTTATCTAAATCACCAGCGGATAGAGCGTCTAGTTCACCAGTATCAATTTCTTTTGAGTTAGCAACTAATGTTTTAGCGAATTTAAAAAACTTGTCAACATCATCTTTTGATAAATCAAGATTTGTTTTAAAACCGCTACCTACGATTCCAAAATCTTTTAGGTTCTCTAATACTATTTTTTGACCCTTATCAACTTCTTTAACATCTTTTGATCCAGAACCTGAACAACCAACAGCTGTAATAGCGACGAAAAAATAGAAACTAAAATTAATATTCGTTTCATCATTTTTTCACCTCCCTTCATTTTCATTTTTCTCAGCTGTTTCAGTCTATGATTGATTCATAGATGTCATATAAATGGTTAATTTAATGAAACTTTAACCATTTTTCGCGTTGGGAGGTTTTTTCATCAATTTAAAGAATAATCTAGCTAAGAAAAGCTTATATAATCATTGTAATCAAATTGTAAAAATCTTTTTATACATTTATTTTATATTAAACAAAGAGCTTTTTCAAGATACAAAGTGAATATTTATAAACAAAAATTAATAGATTGGCTTTAAATTTGAACTAAAAGATGAAGAAAAATAAAAGAGAGTGGAAAATTTACACTCTCTTTTGTTACTATTTACCTTTTTTAGGTTTTTCTTCTTTAACCTTTTTTTCTTTCTTTTTCTTTTCTTTTTTCGCAGGTTCAGACTTATGTTGATTCATTGATGCCATAACTTGTCTAACTTGACGTTCAGATGGAGTTCTACCCATTTGTTGCATCATAACACGAATTTGTTGTTCATTAACTGGTGGATTTTTCTCTAAGTATTTTTTAAAGAAATATCTAGCTAGGAAAAATCCTAAAATTAATCCAACAATAAGTCCCACGATTGGGAAAACAATTACGTGCCATACTTGTACTGCAGTTATATAAAAAATCATATTTATTACCTCCGTATGTGTTTATTGTATCTAAAATTACTCATTTTTTCAAGTTATTAGATATGAGTTATGATTAGTATTCTTTTACTCCCATAATTTCTATCTTTTAATACTTCTACATTTAGCTTTTCTAAATTTAAATTAATTTCCTTACTAATTTCTACCACGATTCTTCCATTTTCATTTAATCTTTTCATTACTAATGGGATTGCCTTTTCGTAGATTTTCTCAAAATAAGGTGGATCTATGAAAATCAAATCAAATTTTATTTCATTACTTTGATAGTAATTGATGGCTTTTTCCCAATCGAGGTTGTTTACTTTGGCATTTTCTGATTCATTAAGGGATAATAAATTATCGTTAATTATTTTTACATTCATTTGATTGATGTCATTGAAATAGACAAATTGTGCTCCTCGTGATAAAGATTCTAATCCGTAGGCCCCACTACCGGCAAATAAATCTAAAACAACCTCGCCATTAACATCAGAAAGCATATTAAAAACACCTTCTCGAACCATATTCGAGGTTGGCCTGGTGGTATCAGATTTGTAATATTTAATTGTTCGAGAACGATGCTTTCCAGCAATAATTTTCATATTGTCAAAATAAAAGGGAGTTATTCCCCTTTATTATTACTTTCGCTATTAACTTCATTTGGTTTAGCTGGTTTGGTAGGAAAAATGTTTTTCGGTTTCTCAGCAATCAAAAATAACCAAATATGAATCGCTTGTAAGCCGAAAATTAAAAATATTTGACTAAAAAAGTCTGCAGCTCCAGCCCCTATAGAAACTCGCCAAATTGCTAATAATAAACTAACAAATGCAATGAAACAATGACAAATAAAACCAACAAATGGGAAATACAAGGCAATTTTATCAAAAGAGATAATATTCTTTCTAAAAATATATAATAACTGAAAAGCCATCAACCCAACCACAATTATCAGGGTTGGAATAGAAAGGATAAGTCCAACGATTCCAAGTGTTTTTATATCGCCACGAAAAGCAGCGAATGTATCATAATTGATAATATTAACCAACACGTAGTAAAACAACAGAAATAAGGCGATTAATCCAACAAAAAAGATTTGATTCTTTTCATTAAAAAACTTCTCTTTTGAATTTTGATTATCCGAATTTTTTAATTCGACTTTTGTACCACACACAGCACATTCTTTAGCACCTTTTGGTACTTCATTACCACAAACATTACATTTCATAAAAATATTACCTCCTTTTATATATATGTAAAAATTATAATTTATTTCTAAAAATAAAAATCTAGAGGCGAGTTGAACGTGTATGTTCAAAAGTAGGATCCTTTAACCAAATTGATATATTGGGAATCTAAATCAATGGATTACACGCCTATATCTTGGAAAGTTCCAAAAAAATATGGTTTGGGTTCGACGGGTGCCTCTAGATACTTTAACTATAACATTTTTTTATCAATTAATCAAGGGGGCAAGCCCTTTTAAAAACAATTTTAATTGGAATTTTCATCAATAATTTTTAACATTTTATCGCGAAGATCATCTCTTCTTAATGCAAACTCAACAATTGCTTTTAAATAACCATCTTTTGACCCAATATCATATCGTTTAGCTTTGATGTCATATGAATATAATTTAGTTTCTTTAGTGCTATTTAAAATTGCGTCAGTTAATTGAATTTCTCCGCCAACTCCTCTAGTTTGAGTTTCAAGATATTTAAAAATAATTGGCTTTAAAATATATCTACCACAAGCGGCACTACGTGATGGGGCTACTTCTGGCTTTGGTTTTTCAACAAAGCCTTTTAATTCATATACTGGTCCTTTTTGATTTAAAATTGGATCAGCAATTCCATATTTTATCGTTTCTTCATCACTTACTGTCATCGTTCCTAAAATATGACTATCATATTGACTAAAAACTTCGATTAATTCTTTAATAGCAGGTTTATTTTCTCCGTAAAACAAATCATCACCTAAAAGAACCGCAAACGGTTCTTCACCGACAAAATCTTTAGCATGTAAAACCGCATGGCCAAGACCTAGTTGCTCATACTGAATCACATAATTTATTTTAATATCATTATATTCTCTAATTAGTTTTAAGCCCTCAGTATTATTTTTCTCAATTAAAAATTCTTCAAGTATTTTATTAGCTTTAAAATAATCTAAAACTTCCTTTTTATGAGGACTAATAATTAATAAAATTTCACAAATACCAGCATCGATTGCTTCTTTTACCACATATTCAATCGCTGGTCGATCAATAATTGGTAATAGTTCTTTTGACATTACTTTGGTAATTGGTAAAAATCTAGTCCCAAAGCCTGCGGCTGGAATAACTGCTTTTTTAATCTTCAAATTCTTCACCTCTTGTCGCGGCCGTAATTCTGATATAATGACCGTCATTTATTAAGACATTTAATAAGATTTCTCTTACTTTTAAATCAATTAAATAATCAACATTAGCAATTTCAAATTGGGTTTTAATGGTAATGACATTTTCTTTTAATGAAAGCACTTCGATTGGATATGATTTTAAAAACTCTCTTAATCCTTGAGCGCTAGTAAAATAAAAATACATTCTAATAATGAGAGGTTGATTTATCTCTAAACTTTTAATTATTTTTCCAAATGAAATCGCTCTAGCGACGATGTAATCATCAGTTTTAAAGAATCTACTTTCAAAAATTTCATGGGTTGGATCTTGTTTAATCGTGGTAAGGACGTTAGTTCCATAAGTTTTTTCCAAGAAATTTGAAAATACTTCTGGCGCTCTTAAATGATTCTTATGAAATTGAGTGTAGATAATAACACTTTTACCGGTATCAATATAGGCAGTAATGAAGAATAATCTAAAATTAGCGTATGCTAAAACGTCATTAAATCTTTGATGAAATGATTCAATATCTAAGTTTAATTCATATTTTCCAACCGTTGTAAAATATTCATTATACATATATGGTTCATATAATAAGTTTGCATAGACATAATAATTAGTATTAGTATCAAGATAGCTACTTGAGTGATAAGTGGCTCTTCTAAAATATAAATATATTTCATACATTACTAATAAAAGGCCGACTAATCCTGATACTGAAGCGATAATAATCTTCCAGTGTAGTGGCATATTAGTCATAAAAGCTAAAAGTGGCATCGGTAAGAAAATCATAGGTTTAACAATATTTCGAAGCGATTTAAATCCCTTTTTATAAATAATTAAAGCTGAGATAAAAATCGATACCACAATATAGAAGACTAAAATTGATCCTAAACGAAGTTGTTGGAGATCTTCAACCATCACATTTAATTCCATTAAAGTTAAGAAGATGCCGATACCAGCGAGAATAAAAGTAACAATATTAACTAAACTATAATACCTTTTTTTCTTATAATATTTACGAGCTTGTGGTAAATGATAAAATTCTTTCATTTTAGCACGGTAGTCAAAGATTGGATAATAACTTCTTTTAACTAACATTTGAAACTCGATTGGATCAGGACTATCAAGTGACTTAGCGATTTTATTTTCAAAATAACTTAGTGGATTAAGTAAAAAAACAAAGGTGCCAATGACAATAAATCCAAAGCGATATTCATGGAAAAAGTACATTAATAAAAATAAACCTATTCCATAAATTAAATAAACAAACAGCTTAGATAAGCCGCCAACAAAGTATAATACCAAATAAAAGGTTGAGATAAAAAATGCCATTAGAAAAATCGGGCTTAAATTTCCTGGCAGTGCAATTGGTAAGATGAAAAATGTAAGCGACAACACGATAAAAATTGTGGACGCAATATAAAATCTTTTCTTCATACTTTTATTATACCACCTTATTGCTTAATGTTTTATTTAATATTTTAAATAAAAAGTCCCATTACGACTATTTACCAAAATTAGTCGCGGGACTTTTAGTTATTCATAATTAATTATCTAAAATTAGTATCAGTAGGAACTTTGGTTCCGTCAGGTAAGACAATAGCGATAATAGCTAATAATAAATCCTTTCCGTTCCAGTTGACTAAGGCAACTTCAACTACTACTTCTTGGTCAGCATAGGCATCTAAAAATGATAATTGACGGCCACTTCCACAATAGATTCTAAATTCATTAGCACCACTTGTTAAATACCAGTTTTCATAATATGTTGCCTTAACATTTTTAACAGTTGCCGTAATGCGGTAACCTTGAGCAGTATGGTCTTCTAATTTATCAAGGGCCATTAAGTCAGCTAAAGTTTTATCTAAAATGAAATGAGAATCGTTATATTTATGATTTCCTAATTCATTTTCTAAAACTATTGCCTCAGTTATGGCAATTTGTCCAGCGGCAGTACTACCACCAGTATTAACGTGCTTTTTAATTCCTTTAAGAGTTACTTTATTACCTAAATTTAATAAACTAACTTGATCTTTTAACATTTCAACAGCAATTAATCCAGTCTCATCAACTAAATAGAATCCAGATTTATTAACTAAAGATGCTCCAATAATACCGGTAACTGTAACTTCAGTGTCATCAGCGGTAGCGATAGCTTCAGCGATTGAGAGGGTAGTAATAGATTCTTTTTCATTAACGACGACCTCAAATTCTTTGGTGTAAGTTACTTCAGCATGGGTTGCTCTAATTGTGATTGTTGCTGTTCCTGGATTTAATACTTTAAAAGTAGGGACATCACCCGTTGAATCAATTAAGATGCTGTTTGGATTTGATGAAGTATATGAAACTTCCACTCCAGTAATACTATGAGCTTCACTAGTAACAGTTTTAATTAATTCAAAAGTTTCTGTGATGTTTTCGGTATAATATGGTAAAAATTGTCCATCAGCACCATATTCAACGGCGTAATATGCAAATAAGTCTTCCGGTAAGACATATTCTTCATAAATTTTAATTGGAATAAATCGATATGCTAGTCCATGGACTGAGGCTTTCGCACTAATAATTGTAATATCCATCGTTAATAATTTACCATCATATTGATCTAACCATGCAAAATCACTACCATTACATTGGGTATAAACATAGCTTCCAGTCATACCATCTAAATCATTTAAGTAATAATTAGTAAATCCAGTACCAATCACTTTATTAATATAACCATGAACTTTATAAATTTGGTTAGTAATATTATTTGATGGTGGAGTATTAATCATTTCTTTAATCGTCGCTTTTAAAATTCCCATTTGTGAATATTCAGTAACTTCTTTGTTGTGTTCTAATAATAATGGTTTAGAAATTTGAATTGAACCTTGATAACCATGTTTTTCCGCTTGGTTTTGTTCAGTGGCTAAAATATAATTAGTTTTCGTTCCTAAAATAGTTATTGTATGGCCAATTTCAACTTGAGAGGCAATTAATTGATCATAGACATAAATAGATGCTGAGTCATCTACTAAGTAAAAACCATTTCTACCGCCCCCATTAGCAAACGTAATTTGAGCGACTACTCCAGTAACTTTAACTAGTTCATCTTCATTAAGTAATCTCGCTTCGGCAATACTAGATAGTTCAACATCAGGAATTTCTTGTTTTAAAAAGTTGATTAATTGAGTTTCATTAAATTCTAATGTTCCTTTAAAGTTTTTCATTTTACCTTTAATGGTAATGGTATCGCCAATTGCTGTAACATAATCTAAATTACCATATAAAGTTTCACCTTGTTTAATGCCGTAAACCGGAAAATCATCAGTGCCGTTAGTAATGGTTAAGTTTCCATATAATGGGTTATTAATTGATTTAATTTCACCGGTTATATAATATTCTTCAGCGGTTAATTGGGCATCACTTAATGATGAACCAATTTCGATTAATTCTTGATAACTATGTCCTAATTTAGCAAATAAAAATAAATCTTCAGTAATTGGCGTATCAAAAGAAAATAAAGTTTCATAAGTTGGTTCTAAATACCAACCAATAATCGTTCTACCATTTTGTGATAAGGCTTCAGGTTCTGGTACCAATTCACCTTCTTTTACTTTAACCGTATTAGATGGATCACCAAAAACAACTAAAAACTCTAAGATAACCACTGGTGGTTCTTCTTTGTCTTCAACTTTTTTCCATAAAGATTTTAAGGTAATATTAGCAGTTACCGGGGTGTCAAAATTATAGGCCACACCTTCAACTAAATACCAAAACTCAAATGTGTATTCATCTTTTGTTGGCGCACCAGGGTTAGCAACTTTGGCTCCCTTATCAACTTTAACATGGTCAAATAATGTTCCGCCTTGAGAATCAAAAGTAACAGTAAATTGTTCGACTGTATCATCTGGATCTGGTCCAGGTGGAGTTGGGGTAGGTTTTTCTTCGCAGGCGGCAATGAAAAACAAACTAAATAAAACCAACATTACTAATAAAAATCTTTTCTTCATATTTATTCCTCCCAAATAAATTATATTATTATTTAACGAGCTATCAAAGAAAATAGCCCCTCAAAAATCCTAAAAATAGGAATGGTTTTGGGGGGCTAATTTAATAGCAGGTATTTAATTCCAAATATATTATATATATTTTAATTTTATAATGCAACCTTTTTTATTAGTTTTTTACAAAAAAAAGACTTGAGTTGACTAATTTTTAGATCAGTATCAAGTCTTATTTATTTAATTCTTTTCGATTAATTCAATTAACTCAGCTTTTTTAAGTGCGCTGAATCCAGTTAATCCTTTTTCCTTAGCAATTTCTTTAAGTTCTGCTACTGTCTTAGTTGAGTAGTCTACTTTAGTAGCTTTTGGAGCTTTAGGTGCCGCTGGTTTTTCAACTTTTACTTCGGCTTTTGGAGCTTCAACTTTAACTTCTTTGGTAGCAACAGGTTTAACTTCAACTTTTGCTGGTGGATTTTTAATAGCTTCTTTAGCGATATTTGTTAGTTCAGTGAAGGCTTTAGCGTCATGAACGGCTAAATCAGCTAAGATTTTTCTATTAATATCAACATTGGCTAATTTTAATCCATGGATTAATTGTGAATATTTCATTCCATTTAGTTTACAAGCAGCGTTAATTCTTGTAATCCATAATTTTCTAAATTGACGTTTTCTTTGTTTGCGGTCACGATATTGATATCTCATTGAACGCATAACTTGTTCGTTAGCAGTACGGTATAAAGTTCTCTTTGAACCGAAATAACCTTTAGCTGCCTTTAAAACTTTTTTACGACGTGCTCTTGTTACTTTACTGTTTTTAACTCTTGGCATTTTCGGTTACCTCCTATTTCATATTAGAAATAAGTGTTTTAATACGTTTCTCATCTGATTTATGAACACTTGTTTCTTTCCTTAATTGTCTAATTTGTTTTTGTGATTTTGATGCTGATAAGTGTCCTCTATAAGCGTGTGAACGTCTTAGTTTTCCACTACCAGTAATCTTAATTCTTTTTTTAAGTCCGCTGTGCGTCTTTTGTTTTGGCATAATGATCTTGTATACTCTAAATAGTAAATTATAGTAAATCGAGTATACATTTCCTTTCTTAAGATTTTCTACTATAATTTATATATGGTACTGTGGATTTGATGCATTTTAATGTAGCTTTGACTACCGA
>JAAYXR010000121.1 GCA_012515785.1 Acholeplasmataceae bacterium
TATGATATCGGCATCATCATATCTGTTGTATGTATGAACCCCTTTTAAACTAGCATCATTTTTCGATCTTTTAGTATAGTCGGTTATTACTTTTTTGTTTTCATATCTTAAGTCATTACCGATAATAACTCCAACATAATCAAACTCTAATCCTTGTGATGTATGAATACAGCCAACTTGATCAAATGAAGTTTCATCAATTGCCCAAGTATTTGTATTATCAAAATTCCATTTAGCTTTAAAATCATTAATTACGATATCATAGATATCTCCTTTTGGATTCTTTTTGGTAATCCAATCATAACAATACCCCGCTAACATTCTAGCCTTATTGTTATGATTTTTCTTTCTCAAATCTTCTCTCATCAAAACTAAATCATCATAAACTTTAATATCATAATCTAAATCAAAATAATCTTTATTGGCTGTTTCTCTAAGTCCTAACAAATCATCTATAAATGCAATATATCCTTCGCTTCCGTTACATCTATATTGAGATGTTAAAATAAAATCCTCTCCTATATGTATTGTCGAACCCAATTTTTTGGCATATTTTCTTATTGCATCAACAGAACCTATATCTTTTAATGTTACTCTTTGATCTTCGTCAATAAAAAATATACTAACTTTAGACGCTTTGATAAGTTCTTTAATTTGGTTTTCGCCAATGTTTCCAAATAATCCCGATTTTTCATTTAACCTATGTGCTTCATCTACCAATAAACAATCAAAATCGTTGTTTTTAGAGTTAACAAAACTTCCTGAAGATCTGAATAGTGTTTTAACATATTGATATCTATGACGCCCTCTTTTTAATTTTTCAAAATATACATTCCTTGGGGCGGCATTTTTTGTAACATATGATGTGACTAAATGTTTGAAATCCACTAGTAAGTTTATCGCTAACACACTCTTCCCTGTTCCGGGGCCCCCTTGAACAATGATTGTATGCTTATCTTCACTATATCTTGATTCTTCCACAATTTTTTTAATTGAAGAATAGACTACCTTTTGTTCATCTAACATATAGTATTCTTCGTTACCGTCTAACATTGAAGAGAGTGTGTCTTGCAAAGCTTTAGAAGGCCTTATTTTCCCGTGATCAATTTCGTATAGAAGCTTCCCTTGATCTGATTTTTTAATATATTTTTCAATAAAAGTTCTTAATTTTTGAGCATCATTTTTTAAAAATATGGGTGAAATTTTAACAATTTTATCATACAAAGGATTTTCAAGTTCTTCCCTCTCGCTTTCATTATAATTATGTAGATATGAGCAGGGATATATATTTATCTTTTCGTCTTGAACATATTCACTAAAATTTTCAATCGTTTTAGCATATGAATAGGCTTGATATGATGGATGAGTAACAAGCCTATTCCCGCCACCAATATAAGTTTGAACTAAATCTTCTTTATCAGTTCTTTTCGCTTTCTCCCATTGTTTTAATTCAACTATAACTAAGTTAGACTTATCATTTGCATCTTTGCCACTTATTAAAAAGTCAACTCTTTTTGATGTTGTTGGAATTTTATACTCAATTGCAATATAAACATTTTTATCAATGTTGGATTTGTATAAAATATTACTCATATAAAATAATGAATTATCCCAAGACCTATATTCGGATTCATTACTATGACTAATGCCTAGTCTCTCCAGTTCTTGTTGAATTTTGTTAGCGATTAATCCAGCATCTACATCTTCATTAAATTTATTAATACTTCCAGAATAAACTATCATTTTTTATCACTCTTTCTCTTAAATTCCAACAATATGTTCTATAGTTATTTTATCATATAAATTTATAAAATATTTATAAAAGTTGGAACTAAAAGATGAATCTATGATATTTTTATTAAAACCTAGATTGTACAGGCTAAATAAAAAAGTCTGTTTCGAACTATAATTTTAACTCTCAACAAACTTTTATAAAAATAAAATGGCTTTGTTAAGCCATTTGTTTGATTATATTTCTACTAATTAAAAATATTGATGGCAGGCCCGGCTGGATTCGAACCAACGAGTGTCAGAGTCAAAGTCTGATGCCTTACCGCTTGGCTACGGGCCTAGATAATTATGGGGCGGCTGACCGGAATTGAACCGGCGAATGTCGGAGCCACAATCCGATGCGTTAGCCACTTCGCCACAACCGCCATATGCACGACTATTATTAATTATACAATAATTTTAATGTTTGTCAAAATAAAACAATTATCTAATATCTTTTAATTTGAATATTGTATATATAATTTGTTATTATATATAGGACTGAGGTGGTTTTTATATGAAAAAAGTAAATGTTACTCAAATATTGGGATATATATTATTCGCGATTGCTGCGTATATGTTAATCGGAATGTTTTTTAATACTTCTGTAATTTCAAGAACTAGTAAATATTATGAAGAAAAAGTTTATAATGAACATTATAAATATTATGATCAAAATAGTGATTATTTAGACGCATATCTAACAGCTGGTAATGGATTTTATGATAAAGATCCAATTTATACTTATAAACAAAATGATACAACTGTTTCTGATTTACAGTTTTCGTTAAATGTTTATCGTACTAGAGTTGTAAGAACATCTTACAAACTCTACTTCTTTAAACAACAAACATCAAGTGATGGTTATGTTATTGAAATTAAGGATTTAAAGTATAAAGGCGAAGACTTAATGGGATTAAATGATGAATATAATACTAAAGAAGTTCCTAATCATTTATTTAGAGTTTATTTAAGATTTGATCCAGCAGTATTACCACATGTTAAAGAAAGTGACAGTAAAGGAGCTTATGCTTATACTCTAAGTCCAAAATATCCAGCTATTATTGATAAAGGTTTATTACAAATTGATAAAGATACATTAGCTGAATTAATTGAAATTAGAATTGTTCATGTTCCACTTGATGCTGAGAAAAATCCAATTGAAGATAATAAAGAAACATTGTTTGTTGTTAACTCGGATAATAACAAGTTTTATGGTGATAATCCAATTTATGTTCATGATTTAGATTTATCAGTTGATAAATACACATTCACTAAAACTGAAGTTTCAGGATTATTTCCAACTGAAACTGAAGTTCAAGCTCAAAACTTATCTTATCAAAAATTAGATTTATCACCATACAATGGTGGTGTGGTTCTATCGGTTGTTATTATTACGTTTATTGTTCTTCTTGCTGCTTACTTTATGTTCTTTAATAAATTCGTTGTGGCTAGAGTTCAAGAAAAGAGAGCAGAAAAAAGATTAGCCGCTAAACAAGCCGAATCTATGAATCCACAAGTTCATCAAGAAGCAATCTTTAGTGATACACCTGAAGAAGGCGAAGTTGTAGAAGCCAACTTTGATGATTCTGAGGAATCAGATAAAACGTTAAATTAATCAAATAAAAAAGATTTTAACCTACATATGATATAATAAATGGTGCTGGGGGCATGGTGTCAACGGCAGCACGTGGGTCTCCAAAACCTCAAGTGAGGGTTCGAATCCTTCTGCCCCTGCCA
>JAAYXR010000122.1 GCA_012515785.1 Acholeplasmataceae bacterium
CAAATGATATCGCACAAATGCGATCACAAACGTTCATAACTAAGCCCATATCGTGCTCTACTAAGAAGATAGTAACATTATATTTATCTCTAACATCTTTAATAAATTGAGTCAGTTCAATCGTTTCCGATTCATTTAATCCAGCTGCTGGTTCGTCAAGAATAATAAGTTCAGGGTTTAACATTAGAGTTCTTGCAAACTCAATTCGTTTTAAGACTCCGTAAGGAAGTCCGACTGGATAATTATCTTTATAATCAAGTAAACCAAACTCTTCTAAAATCTTTAAGGCTTTAGCTCTAGTTACTTTTTCTTCCTCCATTAAAGATTTAGTATGAAACATTTGTTTAAATAAATTACTACGATATGATTTGTGAGCTCCAACTAACATATTTTCTAAAATTGTTAACTCAGTAATTAATTCAATATTTTGGAAAGTTCTAACTACACCGTAATCAATAACGTCGTGTACTTTTAATTCAAGTAAATTAACGATTTCATTATGTGAATTTTTAAATCTAATATCACCGCTAGTTGGTTTATAAAATTGAGTTACACAGTTAAATACTGTTGTTTTACCGGCACCGTTTGGTCCAATTAAACCGAAAATTTCACCGCGGTTAATATCAAACGATAAGTTTTTAATTACTTTTAATCCACCAAATTGCATATATAAATTAGAAATTTTTAAGACATCATTATTTTTAGGATCGTACAAACTAACGATGTTTTCATATTTTTCAATTTCTTCTTTCAATTCTAACTTTAATTCTGGATTACTTTCTGCGCTATAAGCTCCTTTTAAAGCCTTTAACTTGCCTTGTAAACCAACTAAAACCTCTTTGTTATATTCTGCCATTTTTTCATTTTTTAAGGCGAGTTTTTGTTTAATATTTTCAATTTTAGCTAGAGATTGTTCTTCTTTAGCAGCATATAATTTTTCATTTTTTTCAATTAATTTTGCTTCTAAAATTTCGGCTTCTTTTTTAAACTCTTTAGAAAGTCTTTCATATTCTTGTTGACTTGATTTAATAATATCTTCAATCTTATTTGAACTGACTTTAGTTACATTATTATTAAGTAAGAATCTTTCGTAATTTTCTTTCGTATATTTCGCTTCAATTTCTTTAGTTAAAGCGTGATAATTATCAATTTCTACTTTTAATTCTGATAAATTTCTTTCTTTTAATACGTCATCACTTTCTTGAATTGATAACTCAGCTTCATTTTTAAGAAGTCTTTTTTCGGAGATGTTTAATAACTTAGATAACAATTTATTTAGTTTTTGATATTTAGCATCACTTAAGGTAACTTCATTAACTTCGTCTTTGACCATTTCTAATTTAAAAACTTGATTAGCAAGATATTCAACGTGTCTTAAAATTTCAAGTTCATCATTTAATTGTGCTAAAATTTCATCTTTTTTACTAGTACTTGCACGAGAGCGTTTGTGACGAAGCCTTTTAATGCTTTTATTACTTGAATTTAAAAATCCTATTATTTCTTTTAGTAGTATGTTTTGAGTCGGCAATAATTCCATTTTCAAGTAATCAAAAGGTGTATGAAATTGTTTGTATTTTGCGCCTTTAGATAAGTTTTCTTTAAACGAACTTAATAGTCCTGGAACGGAATTTAAAAATTCAATTGATTTAGCTAAATCAACTTTATATTTCAATTTTGAATTTAACCTGTGATCAATTTCTCGTAAATTCCAATAATGACTGTCTTTTAAATTATTAAGTTCAACTTCTTTTGATTTTAAAAAGTAGTCATAACCCATACTATTAATTTCATAAGGAAGTAAAATTTTAGAGTGTTTTCTCGATAGTTGAGCTAATTTATCTTTTCTCTTATTAATTAATTCTTGCTTGTAAACTGGAAGAAAATCATTGATTTGATTAATTTTATTATTTGACTCTTTGATGCTGCGCGATAATAAAATCTTCAGGTGTTTGGTTATAGTATGACTGCGACCCATAGCGATTCCTCCATTTCTCTTCTTTTCGTTTTTCTAATCTA
>JAAYXR010000123.1 GCA_012515785.1 Acholeplasmataceae bacterium
CATTACTAGTTGAAATTCTAGCAACAATCCGGTTTATATCATAGATATATCTTAAGATTTCTTTAATTTCTTCTTGTAGCCTTAAGTTAGAAAATGCTTCAATATGTTCATATCTTTCTTCTAATTTGGCTTGATTACGAATTGGATGATTAAGCCAATATCTAAGCATTCTTGATCCCATGGCGGTACTAGTTTTATCAAGCCAATAAATTAGTGTTGTCTTCGGATTAAACGTATTAGATTCAAAAATTTCTAAATGTCTTTTAACTAAGTAATCAACTCTGACAACTTCATCTTTAAAACGAACGCTAAAAGGCATTAGATGAACTAATGGTGTCTTTTGCATTTCATTTAAATAATTAATTAAAAGACTCGCTAGCCTCTTTGATTCGATATCTAAATCATTAACTAATTTATTATTTAATAAATCTAAATTCGAATAATAATTAATAATTACTTGACTATCTTTTAAGAAGTTAATTAAATCTAAGTCATATTCACTAGATAAAACAACTTCTTTAATTTCAAGTGTCAACACTAAATCTTTGACTTCTTTTTTCTCTAAACCTTTAACTAAATAACTTTCTCCCGTAGAAATATCAATATAGGCTAGCATATATCCAATTTCACCTAGTGAAATGGCTGCGATATAGTTATTTTTTCTTTCATTTAAAATACCATCATCAATGACTTGACCAGGACTAATAACTTTAACAACTTCACGCTCAACTAATCCTTGACCTGGAGGTGTCGTTTGTTCAACGATGGCAACTTTAAAACCTTTATTAATTAGTTTTTCTAAATACGGATTAACCGCATGATGTGGTACCCCACACATTGGAATATCTTCACCAGCTGACCTTTTAGTTAATGCAATTTCTAATACTTTTGAAGCAATAATTGCATCATCAAAAAAGAGTTCATAGAAGTCACCTAATCTAAAAAAGACTAACGCGTCAGCGTAGTCTTCTTTAATCTTTAAATATTGTTCAATCATTGGGGTATATTTAACTTTTTTACTCATATGTCCCCCTTATTATTTATAAATTAAATTATTCCGCCGCGTAAATAGTTAACTAGTAAATATACTACAACGCCTAATAGAATAATTGCGATTACCCAAGAAATAGCTACAAAAGCATCATCAGCTTTAGATTGTGGTGCTTTACCCATCGCAACCGCTTCTTCTTCAGCAGCTTGTTCCTCAGCTTCTTCAGTTACTGGAATTGTTGCTGTAAAATCTTTAAAGTCTTTCTTGGCATGTTTTTTATCTGAATAGAATGAAGCCGTATTAACGAAGATTGGTTCTTTTAATGTTGGACGTTCTTCTGGAATTTCTTCTACAACTGGTTCTTCTTCATTAAATGCGTCACAAATTTCAACATGATCAGCTAATAATTTACGTAAGAATTTAATTTCTTCTAATACTGGTGCGTAGTCATCTTCAAATTCTTCAACTGGTTCTTCGACTACTATGACCTCTTCTTGAACTTCTTCAACCACAACTTCTTCTACAACTGGTTCTTCTTTGACTTGTGGTTCTAACTCTTGCATATAAATAGTTGAGTCAGATGGTAAGAAATACATTTCTTTAGTTTGACTAGCATTTGCTAGAATATATTCAATAACTTCTTCTTTTTTAAGTTCAATTGAAGCTTTAATATCATTGTCTTTAGCAAATCTTTGCATAACGACAATTGACATTTTACGAATCTCAGCTTCTCTTTCTTCAGATACTGATCCACGCTCATTTAACTCAGCAATTATAATATCGGCTAACTGTTCTTTTTTGAGTCGCTTTGGAACATTAACATCATATTTTAAACCTAATTCACGAAGTTCAACTAGTGTTGAACTCTTAAATAAAACTGGTCTAAATTCATTTGGTGCTAAACCATCAATTTCATTTGGTTCGTCATAAAATGAATCTTTTAATGCCAAATTGTATTCTAATATATCTTCATCAGAAGGTGATTTATATTCTTCCGCGAGTAAAACTAATCGATGTAACTCAACGTCTGATACTTTTTTCTCCATCATATAGTTAAATAATTCTAACCATAATGCTTCAAGATAACCTTTATTTAGACTAACAGAATCATAGAATTTTAACAAGTTTTCAAGTTGATATTCAGAATATCTTGAAAACCAAGATAAACGATATCCTAACTCGTCAGCTAACTTAGCTCTTTCTTCAATTGTTTTATCTACCGCTTCTTTTAAAACTCTTTTTAATACAGCAATTTTTAATTTTTTAGGTACAGTAAGACCAATGCTTTTTAAAAAGTTAGAAAACTCACTACTTGGTAAATTTGCTAACTTAAAAACCAAGTCTTTCATTACATAACTTTCGTTATTAATTACGATTGCTGATTCTAAGCTTAATCTATTCATAACATTACCTCCAGTTGAAACGTACTACATACGTATTAATAATATATAATATTATTGGGAAAATTTCAAGACAAAATTGTTAAAATGGTGATAAAACCTATATTAAAGCGATATCACACACTTTTAAACATTAATATTTTACATAATTATAGTTTTTCAAATCTCATTTGAATAGAGTTTTCCTTGAAGCGACCACGTTAGGGCTTTAGTTACTTTTACCTTAACAATTTTGCCAATTAGTGACTTTGAGCCTTTAAAATTAATTAGTTTATTATGCGGTGTATATCCCGCTAAAACTGCTTCATCTTTTTCACTTGGCCCATCCACTAATACTTCTACAACTTCATCTAAAAATCTTTGGTTTCCTTCTTTAAAACCCGCATTTATTAATTCATTTAATTTAAGCAATCTTTTCTTTTTAACATCAGCAGGAGTATCATCTTCAAAAATTGCCGCTGGTGTTCCTTTTCTCTTTGAATAAATAAAAGTATAAGCTCCTTCAAATTTTGCTTCTCTTACTAAATCTAATGTATCTTCAAAATCTTGATCTGATTCATTAGGAAATCCCACAATAATATCGGTTGTTATGGAAATTCCTTTCACATGTTCTTTTAATAAATTAACTTTTTCCATATACATCTCTTTAGTATAACGTCGGTTCATTCTTCTTAACACTTCGTCGCTACCAGATTGAACCGGTAAATGTAAGTGTGGCATTACACTTTTAAGTTCTTTCATTGCTAGAATCGTTTTTAAGTCTAAGTCACGTGGGTGACTTGTCGTAAAACGAATTCTAGAAATTCCGGTCTTATCTAAATCATTCAAAAGATCACCTAAAGTATAATCTAATTCTTTAAAATCTTTTCCATAAGCATTAACATTTTGGCCAAGGAGTGTTACTTCTTGATAACCAGCTTTAACTAATTCTTCTACTTCTAGAATTACATCTTCAGGTAATCTTGATCTTTCTTTACCACGAGTATACGGAACAATACAATAAGTACAAAACTCGTCGCAACCATACATAATATTAACCCAAGCTTTAAATTGATGATTTCTAATTTTAGGAAGATTTTCAATAATCTCTCCTTCTTTAGAATAAACTTGGATAACTCTTTCTTTAGAAAGATAAGCATCATATATGTATTCAGGCAATTTGTGAATGTTGTGAGTTCCAAAAACTAAACCAACTGCGTGTTGTTTTTTTAAGATTCTTTCAACAACATCAGGTTCTTGCGGCATACAGCCAGCAAGACCAATAATTAAATTGGGATTAGTTTTCTGATAGTGTGAAAGTCTTCCAATTTCTCCCCAAATTCTATTTTCAGCATTTTCCCTAATCGCACAAGTATTTAATATAATTAAATCACTATCCTCAGGATTACTAGCTTTAGTAAAACCAATGCGTTCTAAAATACCGGCCATTACTTCTGAGTCAGCTTCATTAGCCTGACAGCCATATGTTTGAATTAAATATTTTTTACCATTACCTAAATTCAAATATTTAGGATCTAATTCAAATTCAATATTTTCCACCTCAGATTTTGTCCGTTTTCTTGCATCTTTAAAAGTCGGGAATAAATGGTCTAACTTTGTATCATCTTTTTTCATTATTATTCTCCGTA
>JAAYXR010000018.1 GCA_012515785.1 Acholeplasmataceae bacterium
AATAATTATGGCTTCATTTTTATATGAAATTAAGTAACAGTTAGTTTCATAACTGCCTAGGATGAATCTCTTTATTCTCATACCCTTTCACCTCTTTACTTAATTTTATCACACCTAGATACTATTAGAATTGACAAACCACATAAAAGTTGATAAAATTGAATATGTTTTAAGGAGGTAGAAAAATTATGCAATGGGTTGATTATATTATTTTAGTTGCAGCTGTATTATTAATCGCAGTAGTGTTAATGCAAAACGCTCAAGATGACATTCAAGATGCATTCAGCGGCGCTAAATCAGAATTATTCAAAAACCAAAAAGCTAGAGGCTTTGAGCGTGTTTTAAATATCTCAGCATTTGTTTTATCGGCATTATTTATTATTGGCACAATTGTATCAAGAGCATTAATTAAATAATTGCTTAAAAGTTATATCATACTTTGAACTGCGGAAGGAGGGCTGAAGATGAGCAAAACAGTTGTTCGTGAAAAAGAGAATTTAGAAGATGCACTGCGTCGTTTTAAGCGTGATGTTTCTAAATCTGGTACCCTTGCCGAAGCACGTAAGCGCGAGTATTACGTTAAACCAAGTGTTGATCGTAAAATGAAGCAAAAAGCTAATCGCACTAGAGCTAGACGAAATCAAGGTAGATAATTGAATTTACTATTGAAAAGAAATGGAATTTTCCATTTCTTTTTTTATGTCAACAACGTTCTTTATATTAATTATACGTAATAAAAGTTATATTAAAATTTCAAATGACGATTTGAAACGTTACTTATGAAACCGGTTCCAGCCTTAATAACCCATTTTCACTTTTTTCAAATAAGAAAAGTAAAAAATGTCTTTACAAGGTAATAAAATTCAATATTGACTTTTTTTTCTAAATAAAAAATGATTTATATGTGCTAAATAAAATGTTTATTTGTAAAAATAAACAGGAAGGAGAAAAAGCATGGGTAAGAAACTTTTTAGTGTAATTGCTTTTCTATTTCTAATTTTCTTTCTAGCATCTTGTGAGAAAAGTAGGCACGAGGTAGTTTTTAAGGACTATACAGGAGCAATCTTAAAAACTCAATTTGTCGAAGATGGTACTGATGCAACAGCACCATCAAATCCTGTAAGAGAGGGCTACGATTTTACTGGTTGGAGCGTTAGTTTTAATAACGTAACAGAAAGTCTAGAAGTTAAAGCTGAATATTCAATTAAAAAATATTCAATTAACTTTTTCGTAGACGGCGAACAAGTCGGTGAAACCCAAAAAGTAGAACATGGCAAAAATGCAGTTCTACCAGAAGATCCAGTTAAAGAAGGACACACCTTTACTGGATGGGTTGGTGATTATACTAATGTCACTAAAAATGCCGAAGTTAATGCAGCATTTGATGTTAATACATATCGTGTAACCTTTAAGGATTATAATGGGTATGTTATTAAAGAATCAGTTGTAGAACACGGAAAAGCTGCGGTAGCACCGTCAAACCCAGTAAGAGAAGGCTATACGTTTAGTGGCTGGAGTGCAAGTTTTAATAATGTTAAATCTAACTTAGAAGTTAGTGCCCAATATGATGTTAAAACTTATGCAGTCCGCTTTTTTGTTGGAGATACTCAAATTGGAGAAACTCAACAAGTAGAACATGGTAAAGATGCGGTCTTGCCTGAAGATCCAATTAAAGAAGGTCATACATTTACCGGATGGATTGGTAATTACACAAATGTTACCAAACCAGCTGATATTAATGCGTCATTTGATATTAAAACATATCGAGTAACATTCAAAGATTATAATGGGGCTATTCTTAAAGAATCATATGTTGAACATGGTGCTGATGCAATTCCACCAGCAAATCCTTCAAGAGAAGGACATACTTTTGATGGTTGGGCTGCAGCAGACTACGAAGACATCATCAAAGATAAAGAAATTGTTGCCAAATATACAATTAAAAAGTATGAAATTAAGTTCTTTAATGGAACTACTCAAATTGGCGATACACAAATTGTACCACATGGTGGTAGTGCGATTCCACCAACTGAAAATCCAAAACGAGAAGGTCATACATTTAAGGGTTGGCTCGGAGCTTATACCAATGTTGTTGCAAATGATGATATTGAAGCAGCATTTGATATCAATGTTTACCAAGTAGTATTTAAAGATTACAACGGATCAATTTTAAAGATTCAAATGGTTGAACATGGCACTAATGCTATTGCCCCAGAACAGCCAACAAGAGTAGGTTATAATTGGGATAAATGGAGCAAGTCTTTTACTAATATTCAAGAAGATACAGAAGTTGAAGCACAATATACAATTAAAAAGTATGAAATTAAATTCTATAAAGCTGATGGTATAACTCAAATTGGTCAAACCCAATTAATAGAACATGGAGCTAGTGCGACACCACCACAAGCACCAGGTATAGACGGGAAAACATTCAGTGGTTGGGCTGGAGCGTATACTAATGTTGTCGCAAAAGATGACATTGTAGCTATGTATGACACTAATGTTTATAGAGTAACATTTAAAGATTACAACGGATATATCATTAAAGAAGTTCACGTTCCTCATGGCGAAGATGCAATTCCACCAGCAAATCCAACAAGAGTTGGCTATACCTTCGATTTATGGAAGGCAACCGATTATAAGAATATTACCGTTGATAAAGAAATTACTGCAACTTATACAAGAAATAAATATAATGTTGTATTCCGTGATTTTAATGGTGCCCCAATTGGTAGCCCACAATCTGTATTACATGGTGAGGCGGCCCAAGCGCCAAATGCTTTAGAATTAGTTGTAGCTAGCCATAATTTTATGGGTTGGAAAGAAGACTTCTCATATGTAACGGGACCACTTGATATTGATCCAATTTATCAAATTAAAACATTCTTAGTTGAATTTAAAGATTATAACGGATATATCATTAAACAACAAATAGTTGAATATGGTGGCGATGCAATTCCACCGGCAAATCCAACAAGAGTTGGTTATACCTTTGATTTATGGAAAGCAATCGATTATAAGAATATTACCGTTGATAAAGTAATTACTGCAACTTATACAAGAAATCAATATGACGTTGTATTCCATGATATTAATGGTAATCCAATTGGTGACCCACAACCTGTATTACATGGTGAGGCAGCCGTAGCGCCAGATGCTGTAAATTTAGTTGTAGCTGGCTATAATTTTATGGGTTGGAAGACAGATTTTTCATATGTAACGGGACCACTTGTTATTGAACCAGATTATCAAATTAAATCTTTCTTAGTTCAATTTAAAGATTATAACGGATACATTATTAAACAACAAACAGTTGAATATAATAAACACAACTCCACCAGCAAACCCTTCAAGAGAAGGATATACTTTTGATGGTTGGGATGCAGCGGATTATCAATATATTCAAAGTCATAAAGATATTATTGCTGAATACACAAGAAACAGTTATAATGTTACCTTCTACGATATTAATGGTGACCCAATTGGCGACCCACAACCGGTATTACATGGCGATGCAGCCGAAGCACCAGACGCTGCAGGATTAGTTGTAATTAGCCATGATTTTAAAGGTTGGAAGACAGACTTTTCACGTGTAACAGGAACACTTGATATTTATCCAGACTATCAAATTAAAACTTTCTTAGTTCAATTTATAGATTATAACGGACACATCATTAAGCAACAAATAGTTGAATATGATGACAATGCGATTCCACCAGCAAACCCTTCAAGAGAAGGATATACTTTTGATGGTTGGGATGCAGCTGATTATAATAACATTACAGCTGATAAAGATATTATTGCTGAATATACAATTAATAGTTATCAAGTTACCTATGACGCTAATGGCGGTATTGAAATGAACCCAGGTCATCATGACTACGGAACTGTTATTAGATTCCCAATAGCAGTTAGAGAAGGTTACACATTTATTAACTGGAAAGATAGTAATAATAACTATTATGAACTCGGAGAAGATTTCGTTGTTTTAGGTCCTATTACTTTAGTTGCACAATGGGCCATCGAACAAGATTTCGTTTTATCATTCAACTATAACGACGGATATGGTGGAGGAAAAAATCCACGACTAGTTAGAAAGTATGATTATGTTTATGGAATTGAAAATCCAACTAGAAGTGGTTGGGATTTTGTGGCTTGGACCTTAAACGGACAAGTTATTCAAACTCCATTTAGATATGAATATAATGAAAACGTCGAATTATTAGCGATTTGGACGAGAACAATTAATGGAGTCGTTTATATAGATGAAGCCGCTGATAATGGTATAACCGTATCTAAATATACAGGTAGTGGCGGAGCTGTAGTTATTGAAACAACAGTTTCTGGAGAAAATGTTACTAGAATTGCTGATAGCGCCTTCAAGGGTAATAGTACAATAACATCAATTACGGTTCCAGAACATGTAGCCAAAGTTGGTAATTCAGCTTTTGCTAACATGGCAGCGTTAGAAACTATTGCTTTTGATAAGGGAACCAAGATTTTTGGCAGCGATGTATTTAAAGGATCTAACTCACTAGAAACGATATCGTTATCTAGTAATATTCCAAAAGAACTTGGATATTACTTTGGTGGCGATGCATTTATTCCTGATTCATTAACAGCAATTCAGTATGTTGATGGTACAGAGGATATTGATCCAAAATTATGTCAAGGTTTCATGAAAAATGCTCAATTAAATTTAGCAGAGGACACTGTTCAAATTAAAGATTTTCAATTTAGGGAATCTCAACTAACCAAGATATATATTCCAAATTCAGTGACAACGATTGGATATGAAGCTTTCGGTCAATCAGAATTATTAACAGATGTTATCTTTAATGCCGATGGCAATTCATTATTAGCAACAATCGGAGATTTTGCATTCGATGGCTGTGTGAGTTTAGTAAACATCTATCTAGGGGATAAAGATCAATTAGATTCAGTAGGAGCAAACGCGTTCTCTTATTGTTCATCATTACCAAGCATTGTTATCGGTGATAGCGTTACTGCAATTGGCATCAATGCGTTTGCTGGTTGTGCGGCGTTAGCAGAAATGCATGTTCCGTTTATTGGTAACGATAGAGATGCTACTACCAGCGGATTGTTTAGTTATTGGTTTGAAAACCAAAATTTCACCGGTGGTTATAATGATGGAAATGGCATTTATTTACCAGAAGCATTAGAAACAATTTATGTTACTGATCCAAAAACAATAGCAACATTAGCATTTGGGGGTACGCACCATCTAACGTATGTTGATATTAGCGGTACTAACTTAACTGAAATTGGTGCTAATGCATTTACCGGATGCTATGGATTAACCGAAATGCACTTACCATTTATTGGTTATAAGGCTGACTATGCAACTATGACAGATGATCAAAAGAAATTTGGTTATATCTTTGATACCCAATATTTTGGTGTAGAAGGACAAAATCATTCTTATCATGCTGGAAATTACTATCTTCCAACAAGTTTAACTGACGTTCATATTAATGGTAATTCTATTACTGAAATAGGTGAAGATGCATTTTATGCATGTGCAAAGATTGAAAGATTTAAATTTGTTGATGACACTCTTACAACAATTAACCAAAAAGCTTTTAGATATTGTACATCATTAGTAGATGTTGAAATTACAAGTAGTAACCTACTAACACTTGGTGGGGATGCTTTCTCAGGATGTGGATCATTAGTGACAATAAAAGTGCCAAATAATGTAAAAACAATTGAT
>JAAYXR010000169.1 GCA_012515785.1 Acholeplasmataceae bacterium
ATGATCTAGTCGCGTAAGTTACATAAAACAGATTTCCCATTTTAGTAATTCTTGGGTCTTCCACACATCCTTCATCAAAACCTTTTGGGTCTGGACTTAAAACTGGCGTATCTTGAACGCGTTTAAAATTAAATCCGTCTTTAGAAGTAGCTAAACCTAAATGTATTACGTGTTCCGCGTCATTTCCAGCGGCACGATACAGTAAATAAAATGTACCATCTTCATACCATGCTGCCGGATTACAAGTTACTAGTGATTCCCAATCATTTTCTTTTTTCGGGCTTAAGATTGGATTTCCCGCATATTTTTTCAATTCAAATTTTTTCATATTTTCTTTCTCCTTATTTTCATTTTTTAATTATAAATGCTACATCTTCAGTAAAAGTAATACTAAAGTTTAATTTTCCGTTAACTGATTCAACTTGATTAGTTAAAATTACCGCTCCAGTTAAAGCGTTATAAATTTCTAATGTGTAATTGCCACTAGGCATATTAATTACAATTGTTGAACTTTGCATCGAGACATTTTTATTCATATGTGACCATGACTGATCAAATAAATAACCATAAACTCGATCATTATATTGATAACCTAAGATTTTCACATCTTCATTTAAAATTGTAACCGTACCACCAGTTTTAAGTTGGGTGTATTTCCCACCAACTAAATTCATTTCCTTAGCAAATATC
Organism: Acholeplasmataceae bacterium; assembly: GCA_012515785.1. Classification (GTDB taxonomy): domain Bacteria; phylum Bacillota_I; class Bacilli_A; order Acholeplasmatales; family Acholeplasmataceae; genus DUQW01. Next base: position 691 of record JAAYXR010000169.1, read on the forward strand.
CCAGCCCCGTTAAAGACAGTCCATAAGTCATTTGGATGAATCCATGAATCCCACCACCATTGCATGGCGGCACCGGCTGCGCCTCCGAGCATTCCGGCCCATAATGCTTGACGGATAGAAATTCCAGTAGGATCAGCACTTCTGGTATCAACACCGCTTCTCCAGTTAATTCCAATTTCTGATTGAATAGTTGGCTTTTTATAACGATCAATCACGCTTTCTTGAACATCTGGTAAATTAAGTACTACACTTTTTGCTTCATATCCGTAATCATGTGGGTTAGTATAATCAATTACATTTAAGCTGTAAGCCATACCAGTATTCGTTTTATAACTAGTCGTAATCATATGATTATACGGATCAATTGATTTCATATATTCACCCATTTCACGATGCCAATTATAAATATTTAAGCGATTTGATGAATCAGCAGCATCAGTCCAGTCAACTTCGTTAAATAGTTCCCAAGCCATAATTTTATCGCTGTAACCATATCGAGCCATAATGTATCTCATTTCATTCTTAAACGTTCTTCGCGCTTCTAAATTTGAGAAAAATTCTTGCGGCGTATCAATAATTCCACCATTTTTGGAATTGTACGGATTATTTTGCCACTCAGCATTAACTTGTGAACTAAATTGTCCGTGGTTAACTAAAACTAGTTGAATATAAATTGAATACTTGTCAGCTAAGTCAAAGACTTTATCTAGTCTTGCGGCCGCATTTAATCTAGTATCAAAATTGTTATAATCTTTACCCCAGTGGAGAGCAAATCCCCATGTTGCCATCCAAAGACGCATCATATTAATGTTGTTTTGGTTCATTTTTTCCATCCAAACATCGTAATCATAAGTCTTACGTGTATTATTAGTCCACCAACATAAGTTAACACCGACTGGAATAAAACTATTACCACTACCATCAATAAAATTACGATTGGTTGCAGGATCTACCTTAATAATGCCGATATTATTTGAATTTTGATTATCTAAAACCATAACTTCTGACTCAAGATATTGAACCGGAATGCCATTTTCTACAACATAAACCCCATATGTGTATGTTCCAACTTCATTAAGAATTACTCTTAAACGGTAATGTTTTGGCTCATTGGTCCAATTAACTGATTCTAATCCTTGAATTTCATCAGGATTAGAACTAGCCATCCCACTAACACTAGTAATCTTATCGTAGTTTGTGTTAATTACAATTTCATAATCACGATACCAAAATGCTGGCATCGTAAAACTTTTACCTGTTGGAGAAGTAAATTCAGCATAAACATCTATCTCGTCGTAGTCATAAGGGTTATAGTGTTGTTCAATATAACCTTCAAC
>JAAYXR010000124.1 GCA_012515785.1 Acholeplasmataceae bacterium
GCTACTTGAGTTCCTAAATTCCTTGATCCCGAGTGAATGATTAAATATTTATTTCCCTCATCATCAAGATCAATTTCAATAAAGTGGTTACCGCCACCTAATGATCCAATTGAACGCATTAAATAATTTTTATTTCTTAACTGATCATAACACTTAAGTTTTGATAAATCGATTGAATCATCTAACACTTTTTGATTGACATCAAAACCCGAAGGGATATTATTTGAAATAAACTCATCGAGTTTAATTAAATTAATTTCAATTTGACCTAACTTGATGACATCAAGCCCGCATCCGATATCAACTCCAACTAAGTTAGGAACAACTTTATCAGTAATCGTCATCGTTGTCCCGATGACGCAACCAATTCCAGCATGACAATCAGGCATAATTCTAATTTGAGAGCCTGCCGTAAATTCTTGATTAAGTAACTCGGTTACTTGCGACATCGTTACTTCATCAACCTCATCAGTAAAAATTATAGCTGTATTATATTTACCTTTTACTTCAATCATATCGATTATCCTTTCTTAGTCTCATTTACTTCAATATATCATATTGATATATTTTGTTCAAATACCATAATTTAAGATAACATCACCGTTTTTTTACAATAGTTTTAATTTTTAAGTGCTATCGTGGTACAATTAAGTTATACATTTAACAGGTGATTATATGTCAAAAAAGAAAACTAAAAAGTTTCGCCAAGATCGTAAACTATGGTTTCGTATTTTTAAAACCATTTTAAAAATTAGATACCGCAAACCTAATTTCATCTATTTAGGAGATAAGCCTACTTCTCAAAGTATTATTTTATCTAATCATATTGGCGCCCGGGTGCCACTAACATTAGAATTATATGCTGATTTTCCAATTAGATTTTGGGGAACTCATGAAATGAATACTGGACTCCGTAATATGTATCGTTATCAAACGAAAACATATTACCACGGCAAAAAAGGATGGAACATCCATCTGGCTAGACTTTTTTGCTTACTAGCAAGTCCCCTAACTAACATCTTTTATAAAGGATTAAGATTAATTTCAACTTATCAAGACTATCGACTAAGAGCGACCACCCAAGAAAGTCTTGAGGTAATTCAAAATGGTGGTAATATTGTCGTCTTCCCAGAAGATTCAAGCGAAGGCTACTTAGATGAAATGAAAAGTTTCTATGCTGGGTTTGCCTTACTTGCTGAAAGAGCCTTAAAACTAGGCATTGATATGCCGATTTATGTCTCATATTTAAGACCAAAAGATAACACCTATGTTTATGAAAAACCAATTTTATATAGTGAACTTAAAAAGCAAATCCCTGATAAACATGATATGGCTAAATATTTATTAGATAAAGCCAACAGTTTAGGAAAAGTTAAACTAAAAGAACTCAAATCTGAAACATAAAGAAAAGCCGCAAGGCTTTTTTTATTTTTTACATTTATTCACTTAATTACAATTTCATTTTTATAATATATAAATATATGCTACACTTTATGCCATAGGTAAATATTACCTATAAAAATCAAGAAATTGGTTTTTAATATAATTAAAAAGAAAGGGATAAGGAATTAAACTGTTTCTAAAGGATCTTTACAGTTTAATTGATAATTAAGACTATGGCAAAAGAAAAAACTAAAAAATTCAAACAAGATCGTAAATTATGGTTTCGTATTTTTAAGTGGTTTATTAAAATACGATACCGCCGACCTAAGTTTGTTTACTTAGGTGAAAAACCAACCACACAAAGTGTGATTCTAACTAACCACATTGGTGCCCGAGTACCACTAACACTAGAGCTATATGCTGATTTTCCAATGAGATATTGGGGAACTCATGAAATGAACACTAGTTTTAAGATGCTTTATAAACATATGACAGTTGACTATTATCATGAAATTTTAAGATGGAATATTCATTTAGCTAGACTGTTTTGTTTAATCGCCGCACCACTAACTTATTTATTTTATAAAGGACTAAGATTAGTATCAACTTATAAAGATTATCGTTTTAGAAAATCAATTGATGAAAGTATTGAACTAATTAAAGAAGGAAACAACATCGTTATTTTCCCTGAAAATTCAGAAGATGGTTATCTTGATGAATTAAAAGAATTTTATCCAGGATTCGTCCTATTTTGTGAAAGAGCATTAAAACGTGGATATGATTTACCAATATTTGCTTCTTACTTAAGAAGAAAAACTAATACTTTTATGTTCGATAAACCAATTATGTTTTCTGAACTTAAAAAAATGCATCAAAATAAATATGATATGGCTAAATACTTACTTGATCGCACTAACGATTTAGGTAAAATGGATTTAAAATTAATTCCAAAATACGGCACATAATAAATACAAAACAACGGCCCCGCAAGGCCGTTGTTTTATTATTAAAGTATCGCTTTAATTGTTATGATATTGGAAAATTCCAGCCATGTTGATTTAAAAACTCAAAAACCTTTTCAATCGGAATTGCACTACCCTCATTGATAGTTTCATTAACACTACTAGCAAAGTTAACACCCACTAATTTTAAATTGGTATTAATTAAAGCTCCGCCTGAAGAACCCCCTTTAATTGGGGCATTATGAGTAATCGTTAGAAAATCAACAGTTGAATCTGGAATTGGTGTTTGAAAATATACGATAGCGTAACGAATAATTTCACCAAATGTAACTGCGTTTAGTTGTCCTCCGGGTTGTCCAAGTGAAATTACTTCTTCTCCTACTTCAGGATTTTCAGTTGCCAGTTCCAGGACATAAAGGTCTTTATCTTTAGCGGAAATTAAGACCGCTAAATCATAATTAGGATCAAGGGCATTATTATATATTTGGGCCTCATATTTGACCCCTTTATAATCGGAAATGGTATATGAAATGTGACTAAATCCTTCTTGCCTAGCGGCAACGTGATTATTAGTTAAAACATAATAATAACCACCATATTCCATAAAGATAACCCCGCTACCTAAAGATGTAAAACTATCTGTTTTTATTCCCATGAATCCAGTATTATAGCTTTCAGCTTCAATTTTAACATTCGCTTTAATCGTTTCTTGTTGAATATGGTTAATTAATGAAACATAATCAAGTGAATATCTAGCATATAAATTAAGATTTTTATCTAATGTTTCATTAGGATAAACTTTATTTCCTTCTAAAGTAAACCATCCTTCAAAAACATGATTTAATTTATTAGGAACAGCGATATCGCAAGTAATTTCACTACCATAAGGTAGGGTTTTTCTTTGAATTAAACTATTATACTCTGAATAAAATGATACTATATAATCTTTTTTGACTCTAGTGGCAGTATACTCTTTATTTTCACCAACACTAGTTATTTCTGGATCCCATCCCGTATACTGCCACTCAATAGTGTTTGGTGGTAAATTATATGATGGCATTTTGCCGTATTCAATACTGATTACATTTAATAAAGTACCATCACTATCATTCCACGTAATATCATATTTTCTTAATGCTTCATAAAATTCAGCAGTATATATAGTATTTTCAGTAACTGGCTTTAAGGCTGGATACCAACCAACAAACTCATAATCATAATTAAATGTAGAAGCTTTACTTGGTTGTAATCCGTTAAATTGGGGCATTATACCGTATTCCACATTCATTTTACTTAACATGGTACCATCAGAATTTAACCATGTAATTTCATATTTTCTTCTGACTTCTCTAAATTCTGCTGCATAAATTATATTCTCGTCAACTGGTCTTATTTTAGGACTCCAACCAATAAAGATATAATCAAATTCTTTAGTTGATTCTTTTTCTGGGGTCTTTCCTAAATATTCTGGAATCTCATCTTTTGATAAGTTATTAGTCATCTCTAAAAGAGTCCCATCATAGTTTTCCCATCTAACTGTATATTTATCATTAACTTCAACTTGAGATTCTTCTACTGGTGGTTCTTTAATAAAGTACTCGCATCCGACAAGTCCAAAAGATGATATGATTATAACAATTATTAAAAAGAAGTTTCTTATTTTTCTCACAAGTCCTACCCCCTTCATGTCCTTTTTCATCAATGTAATTTTAACATATATAATTATATTTGTTATGTAATTACATTATTTTTTATGTATAATATAGATATGAAACTAGGATTAGTTAGCGCGTATTCTTATAATAACGATATGCATCAAAATGTTAAAACCATCGTAAAATATTTAAGTGAGAATCATCACTTAGATTTTTTACTATTTTCTGAAGCTTTCATTCAAGGCTTTAATGCTTTATCTTGGAATTATGATATTGATATCAATATCGCGATACCTAAAGATTCAAATATCTTTAATCCCATTAAAGAAGCTTCTAAAAAATATAATACTTCAGTAGGATTTGGTTATTATGAACGAGATAACAAAAATATTTATTGTAGCTATATGATTATTGATAATCATGGGAATATCATTAATAACTATAGAAGATTATCAATTGGCTGGAAAGTAGTATCTAAAACAAATGAATATTATCGGGAAGGAACTAAATTAATTCCTTTTACCTTAAATAATTATAATTTTATGACAATTATCTGCGGCGACTTATGGGATGATAATATTAAAAGTAGAGTAATCAATACTACACTCAAAAATAATATTGATATCATCTTATGGCCCAATCACCTAGATTATGAAATCAAACAGTTCAACGAAGAAATTGATGACTATAAAGAAAGATCTACTGATATCAAAGTCCCACTACTTCTAATCAATGACCATTCGAATTCCTCACATGGTGGAGCCGTGATATTTAAAGATAACCACATCTTAAAGTATTTAGAAATGGGAAATATTGGAGTTTTAGAATTTGATATAAACAAAAAATAACGGCTTATTAAAGCCGTTATTTTATTATTTAAAGATTATAATTAATCAACTCTTCTAATTCGTCAAAGTCTTTGCATCTATCAAGTTTTCTTGTGTCCCTAAACATCTAAGAGATACAATATATATCAACTAGTTTTAATAAATTAGCACTAGCTTTAACGCCTAAATTGTCTATGTGAGCGAAACGAATTAAAAAGGGTCTTTTTGTAAATCAAAGCATCTCTTTATAAATTAATAATTGCAGAGAAATATCAGCCTTATTCTTTTCGATAAATTCATCCAGCTCATTAAGTGGAACAAAGATAAGGTCGTCTACAAATCCTATTTTTCTTTCTTTGTTTTTGATGTCGAATTGTTCTTGTAATTCATCCCTTGAACACGTTAAATACGTTACTCCAAAAAATTCTGGTACAGTTCCTCTTTCAATAATTCTTCCGTATCCAATTAACTTTGTTTCTTTAATAGCAAAACCAGCAGAACTTTCTTCGTTTAATTCTCTTTCAATTCCCTTGATTAAAAATTCTTGTAAAGTCTTACAACCTTTAGTGTCTGCAAAATCCATGGAACCAGATCCAGAAGGAATATATTTACCCGGATTTTGCATATTAGCGTGGCCTTGAATTAATAAAATAGCGTAGTTATCATTTGTAATCGCTAGTGTAGTGCCGCCAATACGATTACTAAGACTATTATTTGCTAATGATTTAACTTTATTAAGATCAAAATCATAGATTAAATCAAGGCCGTTAAATTTGAATTCTAAATCTCTTTTAGAACGAATCCGTTTTGATGATAATTCGCTTGTGACTTCCCCGTCAAAATATCTCGCTTACGAGATATTGACATCTTTAACACCTAATTCTAAATCGGTGTTCAAGCAAACCTTTTTATCATCAGTAAATACTCTTTTCCCTTTGAGTTTTTGCTTTAACACAAATGGTAATAGTGGGCGTAAATCTTTAGGTATTTGATAACGTTTTTTAGTTACATTTAAAGCAATTTCATTATTTGCTATCCAATTATTTACTTTTTCATCATAAAAGAGATATCCGGCTTCTTCGTTACCAATTACTTTATAATTTGGGGTAAGCGAATCTTTAATTGTTTTAATTAATTTAGTTTTATAGTCATCATCATCTTTTAAAAAGAAATATGCGTTGGTATCACGAACATGAGAAGTAATATTTAAAATAGATTTAATTAAAAGAATTGCAACCGATGATATTAATGCTATAACCGCAAGTGGAGCAAAATCATTTTTTTTAATAAAAGCTGTAATTGTTCCAACAAGGGTTCCTATTGTTGCGGCAATTATTGTCCATGTTGAATAATCTGCAAATACAGATTTAACATAAACTTGAAAAACAGATCTTTTCCTTTTGTATACTTTTTTACTCATCTTCACTTATTTAAAGGTCATAATCAATTAAATCTTCTAGTTCATCAAAGATTTCTTCGTATTTTTCTTCAACTTCTAATAGTTCATCAAAGTTTTTACATCTATCAATTTCTCTAAAAGCATTTTCTAATTCTTGTTTCGCCTTTTTCTTAATTGATTTTTGGAAAACTGGAGTGTATTTAATAACATTAGAATACATTTCTTCAATTTTATTTTTGTAATATCTTTGATCTTTTTCAAAACTATCTTCTTCATGTTTTAAGACAAACATATCTTCTGAAAAATTACTACTAAGAATCCTAATGTTAGCATCATGAAGTAGTCCGTTTAAAAAGTTAATAGCTTCTTCATTAATGTTTGTTATACTACTTTTTTCATAAGCATCAATAAAATCTAATAACTTAGTTTTATTATTTGGTGCCAAAGAATTGGCAAACTCTTTTAATGCCTCAACACCTTTAGAATGTTTGGGATATAA
>JAAYXR010000125.1 GCA_012515785.1 Acholeplasmataceae bacterium
AAAACTTATTTGTCTTTGAAAAAGGACGCGAGCCAAAAAATGAATATCTCGCTGAAAGTGGTGACGGATGCGATGAAGTTAACACTAAGTGTTTCGGGTTATTTAAATACTTTTTAAATTCAATTGCGTTATTACCCCAAAGGATAAAAACAACCGGCGAATCTTTTTGATTAACCGCTTCAATAATTTTAGTGGTAAATCTTTGCCATCCATAATTTTGGTGTGATAATGGTTCAGCTTTTCTTACTGTTAAAATAGTATTTAAAAGTAAGACTCCTTCTTTTGCCCAGTCACTTAGATCAGTATTTCTTCTTCTAATTCCTAAATCTCCGTGTAATTCAATAAAGATATTTCTTAAACTTGGTGGCATCGGATTTCCTGCTAACACACTAAAAGCAAGCCCGTGTGCTTGATTTTCACCGTGATAAGGATCTTGACCAATAATGACGACTTTAACTTCTTCATAAGGAGTTAAAACTAAAGCGTTAAAAACATCTTCATGTTTCGGATAAATAGTTTGACTACGTCTTTCGTTTTTAATTAAATTTAATAAATGATAAAAATATGGTTGTTCAATTTCATCTTTTAAGATTTCTCTCCAAGTCATCTCATCTCTCTCCTTGTCTTTATACTTTAATTATATCTTAAAATTATCATTAATTTTATATTAATTTAAAAATATGAAAAAGAACGGTCAAAAGTGACCGTTCTTCCTAATTTAAGTTTAAATTATTTACCAGCTAATTTTCCTAAAGTTCTAACTAATTGAGCAGTATATGACATTTCGTTATCATACCAAGTCATAACTTTAACTAGTTGTTTGCCGTCAACATTTAAGATTTGAGTTGTATTAGCGTCATATAATGATCCGTGATGATCACCGATTACGTCTGAAGATACGATTGGATCTTCAACATAAGCTAATGTTTCATTGGCTGCGGCTTTGAAAGCTGCGTTTACTTCTTCTACAGTAACATTTTTCTTAAGTTCTACTGTTAAGTCAACTACTGAACCAGTAACAGTTGGAACTCTTAATGCAGTACCATCTAATTTACCATTTAAATGTGGCATAACTTTACCGATTGCTTTTGCAGCTCCAGTTGATGATGGAACGATGTTAGCTGCTGCGGCACGACCTCTACGTGAATAGATGCCTTTTTTGTGTGGTAAGTCTAATAATGATTGGTCAGTTGTATAAGCGTGAACAGTAGTCATAAATCCTTTAACAACACCAAAGTTATCATCTAATACTTTAACAACAGGTGCTAAAGCGTTAGTAGTACAAGATGCTCCTGAAACTACTTTTTCAGTTCCATCTAAGACGTTATCATTAACGTTATAAACGATCATCTTAACGTTTCCAGATACTGGAGCTGAACATAATACTTTTTTAGCTCCTGCTTCTAAGTGCCAAGATGCTTTTTCTTCAGAATTAAATACTCCTGTACATTCTAAAACTACGTCGACTTTTAGTTGTTTCCAAGGTAAATTTTTAGGATCTTTTTCAGCTAAAATATTAATTTTCTTGCCGTCAACAATAATATGTCCTTCATCGTGAGAAATTTTGTCGTGTAAGAATTTTCCTTGACCTGTGTCATATTTTAATAAATATGCTAATGTTTCAGCATCTGTTAAGTCGTTAATTGCGACTACTTCATACTTTGGATTTCCATGCATTAATCTGTAAGCTAAACGTCCAATACGTCCAAATCCATTAATTGCTACTTTAATTGCCATAAATATTCCTCCTTAATATATTGTTTTATGGTGATTTCCACTAACAATTTTATCATAAATAAATAGTTATTTCTATTTATATTAAAAAATATG
>JAAYXR010000126.1 GCA_012515785.1 Acholeplasmataceae bacterium
GTCTTGCCTGCACCAAAATCTGGTGAAGCGACAGTTGTAGTTCACTTCCACAAATGGGATGAAAACTATGAAAACGTGGGCGGTCACGCATGGAATGGTAAAGTATTAGTTGAAGTTGATGGAGCATACCAAGAACTTGGCGATGGCGTTCAACCAACTGGAAGAGACGAATTTGGGATTTATTTTACTTATCGTTTCCAAGCTGGGGCAACAGCACCAGACTTAGGATTTATTCCGGTAATGGCCAGTGATTGGAAAGCTGACGGAACAATTGTTCAAGATTGGAATAACAAATTAACTTCAGGTGGAGCTAACGTCGAAATAAAGGTTACCGATTTTGCTGCGGGCTCAACTCATCACGTTTATGTTTTTGAAGGATCTAAGGGTGTTAATGCTAAAGTTGACGAAGGTGAAGTTCCTTATTTTATCGCAGATCCTGAAATGGTTAACTTACTAGTTGTTTTCTATGATCCTAATAATAACTATCATGAAAACTTAGGAGTTCACTCATGGAACTGGATTGAAGAACAAAATGCACCTGGATGGAATTCACCATTACATGTATTTTCAAATGTTGGCATGATTGGTTCAGCACCAGTTAAAGCGGCAATGTTTAAACAAACTAAAGATAAAGTTGGTTCTGCCGGCTTATTAATTTATCATGGCGATGGCGACAATAGTAAATATACTGGTGACATCAAAAAAGAAGTTACACCAGATGTAGGAATTTACGCAGCTGATGTTGAAGTTGGATCAACTACTCCAGTATTTGTTTTAAACGCTGGAGCTGGAAATGCGTCTAACAATAATGTATATTTTGGTGAAACAATTCCTGAATTTGCTGTTGAAGCATTTACATTTAGATTCGATTTAGGAAGCTTTGCTAACGGAGCTGGTACATTTGCCATGAACAAACGCGTTGTTTATACAATGTTTAGTTTAAGTATTGTTACTAAATTCGTTACTGGTGGCCTAACAGATGAACAAAAAGAAGCATTCAAACAAGATATGATTTCAAGATTCTCAATTGTTGAAGTTGTTAATGGAGAACCAACAACTAACAAAGTACCTATTACTGAAATTAACTTTAACGAATTTGCTGATGACACAAAAGAATTTATTTTATCTTTAGGTCAAGACTTAGACCATAAGAAACAATATCGTGTAGTTTACCAAGCACCAACTCCTGAACAACCAGTTAAACAAAGAACAATTAGATTTGAAGTTACTGCACCAGCAGGAACACCAAATGTTTATGTTGTGGGAAGTTTAAACGGATGGACTCCTGGTAGATCTAACTGGAAATTAACTAAGGGAGCTAATAATGTTTGGACATTAGAAGTAAAAGCTAAATTAGCACCTCAAAAATTTGAATATAAATATGTCTATGCACCAGATTGGCCTTATGAAGAAGACGTTGCTGATAACCGCGAATTAGTAATTGGTGATGAAACTACAATTGTAGTTAGTGATACAGTTACTTGGAAAACAGCACCAGTTGAAGGAGCAGAATATCCAGCTGAAGCAGCAGCACATGTATTAGCTGACGAAGAATTACACGTAATTGAAGTTCCTGAACCAATTTTTGCTGAATTAGAATTAGATACAGAAGCACCTAAATTAATCTTCCAATCTGATTTTGATGGTGAAACTGAAGATGGTATCCCATATATCTTAATTGAAAGATATTCTGAATGGGATCAAACATTATTCCCAATCTTTAGAGTAAATGACAACAGAGATGGAAACATTACTAACCTTGTTTATGTTCCTGCTGATACTGAATACAAAGTATTAAATACAGGTGAACTAGGCGATTATAAGATCTTATTACGCGTTACTGATGAATGGGGTCATGTTACTGAGGTAGTATTTATCTTCAGAGTAGTTGCAAAGATAAAGAAATGAGGTAAAGACTAATGAGAAACGTTAAAAGATATTTATTATTAGTATTAGTAGCTTTAGTAGCAATTACTGCAGCTGCTTGTAAGAAAAAAGTTGGAGAAATTATTGACTTTTCCGAAGTATTAACTCAAAAAGTTGAAATTTCAGTATGGTTAGACGATGAAGGCGGAGACTATGCTGCCGAATTAATTTCTGAGTTTAACAAAACAGAAGCGGGAAGAAATATTTCTGTTAAACACCGTCACGAAGGTTCAGTAGAATCTAGAGATAGATTAAAAGTTGTTGGACCTACAGGTGGTGGACCAGACGTATTCCAATTCCCACATGACCATTTAGCTCCTGCGATTATGGAAGACTTAGTTTACGCTCTACCAGCTTCAACTAGAGATTTAGTTGAACAAAGAGCTCACCCACTAGGTGCACAAATCGCGCAAGTACAATATGATGAAGTAACTAAACAATATGGTCCTGGATCAGGTGCAGAAGTTAGATTATATGCGATGCCAACTTCAATTGAATCAGTTGGTTTATATTACAACAAAAAATTAATTTCTGAAGCCGAAGTTCCAAAAACAATGGAAGACTTAATTGGTAAAGCTGAAGTTTGGAACGCTAAAACTGCAAATGATGGATCAGGATTAACTAATGCTGCCAAAGGTTGGAGATACTTAACTACATCAAGCCACTTTGCTGACTCATATTTCATGCAAGGTTTCTATTCATCTTTCGGTTATCGTCCATTTGGTAAAAACTTAGATAACAAAAACCAAGTTGGTTTTGAATCAGCAGAAATCAAAGCGGCATTAGCATGGTTCAGAGACTCATTAAAACCAATCGTAACGGGAGATTCTACCGATACTAAAGGTTATGGAACTGAATTCGAAGCTGGACATATTCCATTAATTATCGCTGGTCCATGGAACATTGAAGCATATTCTAAACAAGAAGGAATTGAATTAGGAATTGCTCAAATGCCAACTGTTGGTGGTAAACCAGTTCAAACTTATGCTGGTGCGATTATGACTGCGGTTTATAAATATTCTAAGAACCGTGACGCAGCTGTTAAGTTTGTTGAGTTCTTAAACTCAGATAAAGCAATGGAACTTTTATACAAACATAAAGGTAAATTACCAGCTTTAAAAACTGAATTATTAACAAATATTCCAGGTGTTACAGCAGATAAATTATTAATGGCAATGTCAAAACAACTTGAAACATCTATTCCAATGCCAACTATCCCAGAAGTACAACACTATTGGGGTCCTGCTCAAAAATTAATTGAAGACATTTGGAAAGGCGTCGATATTGCGACAGCTACAGACGAAGCACAAAAATCATACGAGTCTTTAGCTAAACTTGGACAATAAAAAAGTCAAATTAGTTAAATAACAAAAATATAAGTGATGGCGGTGTCAATTTTTTGACATCGCCATTATCTAATTAAAAGGTGAAAATATGGAAACTGAAAAAATGCATAAAACCCCTTCGACAAAACAGAAAAGAAGCGTTTTAAAAGCCATTGCATCAGGCTTTGTTTGGGGGTTAGGACAGTTATTAAATAAACAATACCTAAAAGCGGCGTTCTTCTTTATCATTTTTGCTGGTTTCATTGGGATTGAACTTGGAACTAGTAAGTATTTTACAAAGACGAATCCGTACGACAAAATTTCTGGTGAAGATTTTGTTAGAGGTGAACGAAACCAATTCTTACCTAACTTTATTGCTCATGAATATATTGATGCACATTCCAAATATAGTGAAGCTAATTTGCCAGAATCTTTTCGTGATTTTGACGAAAGATTTTATAAAAATGGTAAATACAATTTGAAAACAGAGCAAGAATTAATTGATTTTATTGCGTTTGACCTTCAAAAACAAAATCCTACCTCATATAATAATATTTTCACTCCGGACAATAAAATAGTATTAGCTAAAGATGAAAATGGGGATGAAATCGATCCGCACATCGATACTAGAAAATACTTATCACTTAAAGAAGTGTTATACCGAGATTCGGAACAATTATTTTATCGTGAAAGAAATTACCAAGATTTAGATGGTAATGAAATCAAAGATTATATTGAGGTCGACTTTACTACTGGACAAGTAAACGAAGATAATGTTATTACTTCAGTCGCTGGTTTTTCAAGATATGAAAAAACAGGTCAAGCATATATTGTTGGTGAAAAATTATATGTAGCCGTAAAAGTAGATTTTACTAACACTCCTGAAGAACCGATATATTTAAATGTTTTTGATAGTACAGAAGAACCATTATTCGTATTACCACAAACGGCACAACAAGTTAACAACCAAGGGCCATTATATTATATCAATGGTAATGTTTATGAACTTAATAAACCTGGTTTAGTTTATAACGGAGTGAGAAAACAATATAAAGGAACTCCGTTTACTAAAGTATTTGCCAAATATATGCACTACGGATATAACCAAATTGGTTCAACTTACACTAACAATGACTATACCAGATTATTAATCAAGATACATCTAGCTATGCACCCAGAAGAAAGGGCGACATTTGAGCGTGATTTTGATAATTTCTTTTATGATAAAGCCGGTTTATTTTTAAGAAGTTACTGGGGTGTATTTACACTAGGTACTACTAAAAAAATTGAGTTTAGAGAATATGCCGCCTTCACTGATGCACTAACGATGCATGAAGGGGCAAGATTTGTTGTCGTTGATGAATCGCACCCAGTTTTAGGACACGTTTCAACTCACGTGTTACTTGAAGGTTTAATTGGAATGATTTTATCCTTTTTCTTCTTTATCTTTATGATTTGGTCAATTATAGATGCGTACCGAACAAGTGAAAAGATTTATAAAGAAGAAGAGGTTTTAAGTGGAACTGAGTATTTCAAAGAAGTTTATGAATCAAGCTTTGAATATATCGTGTTATCACCAGCATTATTCGTGCTAGCATTTATTTCAATTATGCCAATTGTTTTTGGATTCCTCTTAGCGTTTACGTCAATTTCAGGAAAACAATCAATGATTGATACATTCGATTATGTCGGGTTCAAAAATTTCTTCTCGCTATTTAATTTCGCTGATGGTTTTGGGGCATCGTTTGGTCGAGCGTTCTGGAAAGTATTAGGTTGGACTATCGTTTGGGCGGTATTCTCAACAGGAACGGTCTTCTTTGGTGGGTTATTCCAAGCGCTAATTTTAAATAGTGACAGAGTTCAATTTAAGAGATTTTGGAGAACAATTTTAATTCTTCCATGGGCAATGCCAGCATTACTATCGCAAATGGTTTTCTCAGTAATGTTTGGAGAAACAGGATTTATCAATAATCTCTTTAGAAAAGTTGGGCTCTATGATTTGTTTATTAAACTCGGATGGCTTGGACGCGACTTTAGTATGTTAGAAGGCATTGAAAAATTCTTCTATATCGGTCGCGATAACATCCAATGGTTTACTAATCCATTTAACCCAACATTCGTGAAAGTTATTTTAATTATCGTTAATATTTGGCTCGGATTCCCTTACTTTATGGCTTTAATGAGCGGTATTATGACCGCAATTGATAAGTCATTATATGAAGCTGCTGATATTGATGGTGCGACTAAATGGCAAAAACTTCGTTTTATTACGATGCCACTAATTTTATATTCAACTGCACCAATTTTGATTATGACTTTCTCAGGAAACTTTAATAACTTTGGAGTAATTTACTTTATTACTGGAGGTGGGCCTAACGCAGGCAGCTACTCCAGAGGGTTTGCAGGAGATACCGATATCTTGATCTCCTGGATGTATAAACTAACGGTAGATGAATCAATCTATAATATCGCTTCGGTATTCTCCGTCTTGATCTTTATCTTCGTTGGTTCAATTACGGCCTGGAACTTATCTAGGACGCGAGCGTTTAAGGAGGATTAATCATGAAAAGAAATAAATCCATACTTAAAATATTAAAATTATTACTTGTTGGCGTTCTCTTATTAGGGGTCGCAACATTATCAGGATGCGTTAAAAAATCTGATGATGTCTACTTCTTAAGAAGCGTAGTTAGAGAGCACTCGATAGAATTCCAAGACGGAAATAGTGCTGATTATGTTACTGGCAATGTTGGGTTAGCAACTAATTATGAAGGGGTTACGATTTCTTGGAAATCAAGCAATCCAAATTTAGTTACAACCAATGGCGTTGTTACATTACCAAGCAAAGATGAAGTAGTTACCTTAACTGGTACTTACTCAATTGGTAATCATTTGAAAACTAAGAAATTTGAATTAAACTTAATTTCTCAAGAATCAATTGATAATACTAAATATTTAGATGCACTAAATAAAGTTTTACTTCTTGAAACAAGAAATAACCAGACAAACTATGATAGTGCTAAAGAAGCATTAAATTTAGTGCCAATGACACATGCTAGTCGTCAAGCATTAGTTGATCGTTTTCTAGTTCAAGAAAAGATTAGAGAAACTGATGATTTAGTTAAAGCATTTTTATATTTACCAACAACTCCAGTTTATACTACACTTTTAGCAAGACTTAATAGCTTACCTGCTCATAATCAATATGTTTTGCAATATAAAACTCAAATCGCTGAAGTTCAGCCACATTTAGTGGTAGGCGATAAAGTAAAAGCGTTAATTGATAATAAGACTCAAGCTGCTTATGACGCAGCACTAGCAGAAGTTGAAGCACTACCAGGTGATTTGCCTTCTAAATATAGTTTAAATAATAATTTAACTCTAGTTAAAAAATATTTAAATGATGTTGCTAAATTAAACTTAAATGACGCTACAAGTGAAGAATTAGAAGCAATTATTAAACAAAGTGTTGGTAATCCTACATTAAATAACGATGATAAAGCTAATTTAAGAACTTTATTTAACAATAACCAACAACGATTATTTGCCGCTCTTGAAGATGGAGGACGCGCTTATATTCTTGGAGTGATTGAACAATTAAGAGTTCCTAATACTTTAACAGTAGAAGATATCTTCTTATTACAACACTTAATTGATAATTTTGCTGGGCCAGAACAAGCTGAACTATTAGCTAAATTTAAAATCTTAGTTCTATCAAAAGATATAAATAGCGCTAATATCGCGGCGGCAAAGGCAGCGAATAATGCCGTAACTAATCAAGCGGTCAAGACTGAAAATGCGGGATTTATTGCGGATTTTGAATTAGCCTTAACCTTAGAAACCAAATTCAATGAATTAGAAGCATTAAAAGAAGGTACAGTTAATTTTGAAACATTGAAAGCGAAAATAGTCGAAGTCAAAACTGCTGGGGCTAATTTAACATTAGAGCGCAATATTAATTGGTTTAACGATAATTTTGAAGTATATGGTGTTGTTAAACAAGTTATTGACGGCGCTAGTGAAATTTTAACAATCCCACTAGCATATACTGGGAATAATCTACATCCATTAGTTCAAAAAATTAGTGATACTAAAGTTATAAATAATTCAACTATATTATCAGACGAAACACATTTAAGATCTCAATTATCAAAAGTAATTGAAATGAATACATTAGCTAGACTAGAAGAACTAAAAGCTTTAAATGAAGCGGAAGAAACGGAAGGGAATCGAGTTTTAATTGGTCAATTATTAGGCCAAACCGTTGCTAGAGATTATGGTACTTATATGATGCGTTCATATAAAGAAAAACTAGATAGTGATGTAAGATTATCTCAATCTAGTGCTTTAGTTGGTAAGATTTTATTAATCTTTGTGTTAATTGTTGTGTTCTTTGTTTCACAAGCAATGACGGCTGATTACGCATCTAAGAAAGGCTATGAAGGAATTGTTGCATCACTGATTTCTTTAATTCCAATTGGTGGTTGGTTATATTTTTACAAACAACCAAAGAGAAGAAATATATCTAAATCAGGTATAAGATCAGTTTATAAACCATCAGAAGTATTTGCTAAATTGGCAATCTACGGACAGATTGTTTTAACTGCGGTAATCGTAATTGTCCCAATTATCTATATTTTCGGTATGGCTTTCTCGAATTTAAAGACTGATATTCCAAATCAAATTTGGCCAACTAACCCTAACTGGGAATCATTTAATTACTTATTCAATGAAACTAAGTTTAAGACTTGGTGGCTAAATACAGTATCGATTGCCTTAATTAATATGCTTATTGGTACAGTCTTAATTACTGGAGCTTCATATGTCTTTGCTAGATTTAATTTCAAAGGTAAAAAAGCAGGTTTAATGACAATCTTAGTCTTACAATCATTCCCATCATTTATGGGATTAATCGCTATGTATGTCTTATTCTGGAAATTCGGATTACTAGGCCAACCACTAGCGTTAACTATTTTATATATTGGTGGTGGAATTCCAGGCAATATTTGGTTAATTAAAGGATTTATGGATCAAATTCCTAAGGACCTTGATGAATCAGCGATGATTGATGGTGCCAACAAACTGCAAATTTTCTTTAGAATTATTATGCCACTAGCGGTACCAATTCTAACATTCGTAGCCGTTAATATGTTCATGGCACCATGGATGGATTATATGCTACCAGGATACTTATTAAATATCCCACGTGCTGGCGCTCCAATTGATTTTGATATTACTGAACAATGGACATTAGCAGTCGGATTATTTAAACTAATTAATGACCCGAACACTCTAAACTATTCAGCGTTCGCAGCCGGGGCCTTAATTGTTGGTATTCCAATTACCTTACTATATATGTTCTTCCAAAAATACTTAATCGAAGGTATTATGGCCGGAGCAACCAAAGGTTAAAATTTAATAAATTTAAATCAAATAAATACCGCTTCAATTATTGGAAGCGGTATTTATCTTTTATAGTGGTGATTTGTGGAAAATACCTTATGAATAAGGTATAATATATTTCGGAAGGATGTGGATTCATGGCAAAAAATACTAATATTAATTGGCGTAAAAAAATGATTTATCAAGTATTTCCTAGACAACACTCTAAAACTAGAGATTTTATGGGAGTCATTCGTGACCTGCCAAGAATTAAAAAATTAGGTACAGATATAATTTATTTATTACCAATTCACCCAATCGGCGAGGTTTCACGAAAAGGTGCCGTTGGTAGTCCTTATTCAATTAGTGATTATTATAAAACACATGAAGAATACGGGACCATTGAAGATTTTAAAAAATTAGTCGAAGAAGCACATAAAAAAGATATGTTAGTCATGATTGATATTGTTATTAATCATACTTCACGAGATTCACTTTTAACAAAAAATCACCCAGATTGGTTTTACCGAACTGAATCTGGCGAATTAAAAAATAGAGTTGGAGATTGGTCAGATATTACGGATCTAGATTTTTCGAAACGAGAAGTTTGGGATTATTTAATCAATGTCTTAGTTTATTGGGCTAAGATTGTTGATGGATTTCGCTGTGATGTGGCTCCACTAGTACCACTTGATTTTTGGCGTGAAGCCAAACAAGCGGTATCGGTAGTTAATCCGAATTTATTTTGGTTAACGGAATCAGTTCATCCTGGATTTATTAAATACATTAGAGACTTAGGTTTTGATGCTCATTCTGATAGTGAAATGTATCAAGTTTTTGATGCTTGTTATGACTATGATATTGATGAATATTACCGCGCATTTGTTGAAGGCAAAGGTTCGCTTGAAAAATGGTTATCAGAAGTTGAAAGACAAGAAGTTACATATCCTAAAAACTATATTAAGGCGAGAAACTTAGAAAATCATGATCAAGAAAGAGTCGCTAGCTATTTTAATGACGTCCATAAAATCTTAAATATTACAGCTCTTAATTTTTTCTTCCGCGGCATGCCGTTTATTTATGCGGGCCAAGAATTTTTAAATACAAAAAGACCAAGTTTATTTGAATATGACCCAATCAATTATCAAACAGGTTTTGATATCTCAGCCATTATTAGAAGATTAAAAGAAATTCATGAAGATGATTTAATTACCAAAGGTAATATGTTTTTCTTAGAAAAGAAAGAAGCCGCAGTTATTAAATATGAAGATAAAAATAATGCGATAATTGGCTATTTTGATTTGGGATCAAAAACTAAAATTAATGCCCATTTAAAAGATGGAATCTATAAAAATATGATTAATAATAATATGGTTAAAGTCGAAAAAGGAAAGATTAAATTCCAAAAAGATCCAATTATTATTAAAGTAGGTAAAGAGTTGTTAAGATGAGAGCGTTTATTGATAAATATAATTTAATTAGAATTGTATCAAAAGAAAATATATATAAAGTGACGATGCTTGGTCATCGTGGCGTTTTAAAAAAGCTTGACAATAAAACAAGCCTTTTTACTCTTGATAAAGATCTTGATTTACATCAAGATTATTTAATTTTTATTAATGATTATAAAATTCCACTTGAAGTTGGTTTAGTGACAACTACAAAAGAATTTGAAGAGAAAACTAAATATGATGGTAAATTAGGATCATATTATTCGAAAAATTATACTGATTTTTACGTTTGGTCGCCGGTTGCTAAAGAGATTGATTTAGTTTTAGATGACAAGTCTTATGAAATGAAATTAGAAAATGGTGTGTGGCATGCTAGAGTTTTAGGTGATCATCAGTTAAAACCATATTATTATGATGTCAGAATTCTAACTTTCTTTGAAAAAGTTCTAGATCCATATGCCAAAGCGGGAACTAATGAGTTTTCATATGTGATTAACCCTAGAAAGTTATCAAAAGTGGTTGAATCGCCAATTAAGACTTCGGATAAGACTAAAGCGATTATTTATGAAGGTCATGTTCGTGATATGACAATTAATTTAGATACTGAAGATAAGGGGTTATTTACTGGTTTAACGGTTAAAAGTAAAACTTTAGGATCAACGGTACTAGAATATATTTACGGGTTAGGTATTACTCACTTACAATTACTCCCAGTAACTGACTTTTTAGGTGTTGATGATCATGATAAAGAAAAGTTATATAACTGGGGTTATAACCCACATCAATTTTTCTTATTTGACGGATGGTATTCTAAAAATCCTGATGACCCAATTTTAAGAATTAATGAGTTTATTAAAGTAGTTAATCACGCTCATAAAATTGGACTTGGCATTAACTTAGATGTCGTTTATAACCACGTTTATGATTGGGTTAATTTTTCAGTTAATAAATTAGTTCCTAACTATATGTATCAATTTGATAAAAAAGGTAATGTTACTAACTCTAGTGGTTGTCAAAATGATGTCGCAAGTTTCCGTTACATGGTAAGACGCTTAATCATTGATAACTTAGTTTATTTAACTAAAACTTTTAAAATTGATGGGTTTCGCTTTGATTTAATGGGATTAATGGATATTGAAACGATGCTTCTAATTGAAGAAAAACTAAAAGAAATTAATCCAAACATTATGTTATATGGCGAAGGTTGGAATATGTCTAATACGATGCCAAGAGATCAAAGAGCTAACATGAATAACCAAAAACAATTTAAAGGTTTTGCTCATTTTAATGACCAATTTAGAAACTTAATGAAAGGAACGAATAAATTTGGTTATGCAATGGGGAATAATGACTACTTTGAAACGTTAAAACATTCTCTGTTAGGTTCACTTAATATCTTTGATAGTCCGAACCAATCAATTAATTATGTTGAATGTCATGATAACTATACATTTTATGATGAAATTAGCATTAAAACCGATTATGATGAATTTAAAAAGTGGCACTATCAAGATTTTGCCACTCACTTAGTTATTATCTCCCAAGGAATTCCATTTATTCATGCTGGTCAAGAGTTTTACCGAACTAAAAATCAAGTTGAAAACTCTTATAAATCGCCGGATGAAATTAATATGATTATTTGGAATCCTAAATTGATTAGTGTTGAAAAATTAAGAGAGTTAATCAATATTAGAAAAACCTATAAAATTTATACTAACTCCAATTCAAAACATAAAGATGTGATTCAAAAAGGTGGATTTGTTATTTATACTCTTGAAAATAGTCGGATGAGAATTACTCACTATTTGCAAAATGATTATCAAGTACGAAAAATCCAACTAGAAGAAAAAGAAGAAATACTTTTTGCATCACAAGATTATTTGCTTGATAAACACCATATTAAAGTATCGAAACCAGGAGTATATGCAATAATTAAACACTTATAAGTAAAAAATCACGATTCTAATGTAAACCCGTAAACACGGACAAATTAATATTTAATAGCTTATTGTCTTATCAATATTAGCAAGACTTCACTTCGTGAAGCCTTGACTTTTTGTGGTTAAAGAAAGTATAATCTTACATATAATCAAATAAGTGCGCTTCTAATGTATTATTAAACACGAAAATCATACTAAGGAGGACAATTAAGATGAGAAAAAAGTTTTTATTAAGTTTGTTAGGTGTCATATTAATGACATTAATGTTAGTTTTAACTGGTTGTGCTGATAATGGTGAGGAACCAGTAGTTGAAGAAAAAACGGTTAAGTTAGTATTGCCTGATGGTGTTGTTTTGGTTGATGAAAGTTTAGATCCCAATAAACTAAAATTAAATAGTGAAATTGAACTTTTAATTATACCACCAGAAGGACAGGAATTAAATACGCTTTTAATTAATGGTACGGATATGTCATATCATGTCCGTGATGGTAGGATTGTAATTCCAGTTTTGGAAGGGTTAACGATTGCTGTTTCATTTAAAGATATCCCCCCACAAACCACGCGGATTAATTTACCAAATGAAATTACTTTGGTCGATTCTAACCTTGATGTGAATGCATTAGTTGTTGGAACTAATGTTGAGATGTTAATTACGCCACCAAAAGGAAGAGAATTAGATACTCTTTTGATTAATGGTGAAAATAAAACATCAACTGTTGTTGACAACAAATTTACTGTTAATATCAAGGAATCTTTAGATATTGCCGTTACTTTTAAATATAAAGTTATCGCCATTAATTTACCAGATGGTGTGGTGCCGGTTGATGAGTCAGTAGATGTGAATCACGTATCAATTACTAGTAATATCAAATTAAAAGTAGTAGTACCAACTGGAAAAGGATTAGTATCACTGAAAGTTAATGGTGATGAGCTGGTAGATGATTTAGGTGAAGATAAAAAATTTAATGTTACCGTCTCTGAAGATTTAACGATTGAAGTAGAATTTGGAATGATTCGTTATATCACATATTCAGTTAATGACGGGCTTTTTACTTTTCAACAAGAAGTAATTGAAAATGGTATTGTTAAAGATGATTATGTTTTCGAAGAAGCTGGAAATTTAGAGTGGAAATTAAACGGTGAACCATTTGAATTTGGTCAACGTTATAGTTATAGTAAGGACATTACTTTAACAACCACAGTTAACCCAATAGATGAAGGAAGAATTACTAGTTATTCCATATCAGGAGTTGTAACAATTCATGGAATTGATCCAGCGGGTGCAAAAATTATCATTATTCCAAGTACTTTCCAAGGATATCCAGTTCAGAGTATAAAAGGGGCTCAGCATAACCGATCAGTATTTACTAGAAGAGATTTTGTCAAATATGTTCAAATATTGGACGGCCCACAAACAATAGGTGAAAATGCGTTTTTTTGCGAGAGACAATTAAAAGAGGTTATTTTACCAGATTCAATAACTACAATTGATAATCGGTCATTTGCTGAATCAAGCACTAGAAGAATTGAAATACCGAGTTCGGTTAAAGTAATTGGTGAACACGCTTTTATTCGTTGTGATCATTTACAAGAAGTTATTTTTAAAGATGAAGCAAATAGCAAGTTAGAAACGATTGGTGGTGGCGCTTTTGCTCAAACTGGACTGACATCTTTTAAGATTGTTAATGATGCGGATTTGGACGCTTTTATATTTAATGGAACCAACATTAAAGTAATTGAATTATCAGCGGATAGTACGAAATACTTTGTTGATGAACATGGTGTTTTATATAGCTTTGATAAAGAAACTTTAATTTTTTATCCGCATGGTAAAGAGGATACAAGTTATAGTGTTCTTGAAGGAACTAAGTATTTAGGCAATGGATCATTGGCTGCAAGCGTCAATTTAAAAGAATTGACACTACCAACAAGTTTACTTGAAATTCGCAATGACTCACTTACTGGTTTAGTTAATTTAGAGACACTTAATATTCCTGATGATTGTGAACTTAAAACAATTGGTTGGCATGTACTTAGAGGGAACGATAAAATCAAGACATTTAAAATCACTAGCAAAGTAGAAACCATTGATATGATGTATGCATTTTATGAATTTAATAGTCTTGAAGAATTTATCGTTTTGTAAGACAATCAAAATTTTAAGTCAATTGATGGAGTTCTATATTCAAAAGATGAAACAAGATTATTTCTCTCACCAATTGCTAAAACCGGAAGTCATACGGTTAGTTCAAATACAAAAATAATTGAAAATAGTGCCTTTTTAAACTCTAAATTAGATGAAATTATTCTGCAAGAGGGGTTAGAGCGCATTGAAACAGCGGCGTTTCATGGCGCAGTTAAACTACAATATCTTGTTATTCCAGGAAGTGTTACATACATTAGTTATAATGTATGCAGTATCTTGAATGTTTTCATTGAGGCGACTAGCCGCCCATCTGGATGGTACCCTAGTTTTGGTCATGATCTTTTATTGCATTATAAGCCTAATTGGGAATATGATGAACATGGTATTCCACATTACTTCCCAGTTGATATTTCTAATTTACCAGACGGAATTACTTTAGTGAATAAAAGAGTTGATCTAACAGCGGCTCCAATCGGATGCGAACTAGAGTTTCATATTGATATTCCACAAGGTCAAAAAGTAGGAAAACTACTCGCAAACGATATCGATATTACTAATTTAGTAGCGGTGGATAAATTCATTTACCCAATTCCAGCTGATGGATTAACCTTATTATATACGCTTGAGGATATTATTTATACTTTAACTTATTCAATTAATTATGGTGGCATCATCATTGAACAACCAGTTACCCATAATCAAGTAATTGAAAATACCTTTATTGTAGAAGAAACTGGCATCGAATATTGGGTTTATGGGAATGCACCATTCGCTTTTGGCAATCCTTATAACTATTTAGGCGATATTACAATAAATACCGTGGTAAACCCTTTGAATGTAGACAATATTACGGTTGAAGTAGTAGAAAATAAGGCGATAATTACTAAAATTAATAATCCAGCAGGTACTAAAGTTTTAGTTCTTCCGGATTATTATCAAGCATATCCAATTGCTAGTATCGCTGATTTAGATGATTCGGTATTAACTAATAAAAATGTAGTAAGACATCTTCAATTACCTAAATTTATGACGAAAATAGGTAATAAAGCTTTCTTTGGCGAAAATGAATTAAGAACGACTTCGATACCAAATGGGTTAATTAGTATCGGTAATTTGGCATTTAGTGATACCGCACTTAAAAAATTTAAATTAGTTAATGATCTCAACATTATTGGTAAGGGTGTATTTTTGGGTTGTAATAGCCTTGGAAAAATTGAAATTATTAATAATAGTACTAGGTATAAAGTAATTGATGATGTTTTATTTTCATTAGATGGAACAGTATTAATTTACTATCCTACCCCTAAACAAGAAACGATGTATACAATTCCCGATGGTGTTGAAACAATCGACGAGGATGCACTTAAAGATAAGAATTTTGAATCTCTTGTTGTTCCTGAAAGCGTGACTACGATCGGCAAATCCGCATTTTCCACATCTCCATCCAAAGTGAAAGTATATCTTGAGACAACCGAACCTAAAACCGACTTTGACGCTAATTGGAGCGACGGGACATTAGAGTTTTATTACGCGCCATATTGGGAATTCGATCTCGATGGAATCCCACAAGTTATTGATCAATTGTTATGGCGCGAGATTACGATTAAACATATGGGCGAAGATTTAGATGGTAATTACACAATCATATTAAATACTAAAACTGTTGGGGGAATAGTCGGTAAAGATATCAATATTTTGGAAAAGAGTTTTGACCATTATACTTTTGATCCAAATAACACACTTACATATACTGTCACTAATGAAGTAACTCAAGAAGTAGAAATTAGATATTTAAGAAATAAACACACCATTACCTTTAACCCTAATGGAGCCAATACAACCCCAAGCCCAATGGAAAATATATATTATGATTAAACAGTTACTTTATCTTTAGATAGTGAACCAACCATTACTGGTTATACATTAGTTGGTTGGACCATTGATGATACTGACGAGTTATTTGAAACAGGATATAAGATGCCAGATAGAGATATTACCTTAAAAGCTAAATGGCAAATCAATACTTACCGAATCAGATTTAATGGTAATGGTGCGCTTGAAGTGACTATGGAAGATCAAATTGCGACTTATAATCAATCGATAAAATTAAGTAAAAACACATATGTTAAAGATGGATATGAATTTAAAGGTTGGGCTTTAAATGAAACTGGAACAGTAGTACACACTGATGAAAAAATAGTAACGAACCTTGCAGAAAGTGGCGAAATTACTTTATATGCGGTTTGGAAATTATATAGTAAAATAACGCTAAATTTAAATGGTGGTGAGCTACCTAGTGGTTATAATGAAATCACATATCTACAAGATAGTGATTTCCCTTACACCTTACCAATCCCAACTAAGGCAATAGTTGGTGATACTGGTTATGAGTTTTTAGGCTTTTATAATCAAGATAGTATTTTTGGAACCGGAACTAAATATGAACAATTAACGACTCCTAACGATTATACCCTATATGCTATATGGGTAGAACTTTACTATTCAACAAAAGAGTATCCACAAACAAGAGTAACAAATCAAGCCTTAATATCAGCATTAAATGGTGAACCAGTGGTAACATCAAGTCAACACGTATACACTTCACAACTCAGTTTAAATACTGAAGTATGGCATACGGTGACTTATCAAGGTAATAAATATGAAAAAGTAGGTTCAGATTACTTTAAATATGAACCAATCGTATTTTATAAAATACCAAGCGATGTAAATTATAGTTATGTTACTCTGTGTTCAAAATATATTCTAGATTTTTCACCGTTTGATGAAGTTAAGTCAGGTGCCACTACTAATGTGTTTGATTATAGTTATGTTAAGGCGTACCTTAATTCCGTATTTGCAGTAAAGGCTGGTCTTGATGAAACTAATGCGATATCGTTAATGACGGCTTGGTTTTTCGTTCATAATCCATATTTTACTAATGATGATAGAAGAAAGGCTGAGTCTACTGATTACGCTCAAGCTGTCATGAGCGGAGCTAGAGGGGAATTCGGTTTTTGGGTAAGATATCATCCTTACAATCATTATTGGACTAGAGACTCTGTTGAAAATAGTTATTCTGTACATATTGTGACTCATGCCGGCAATATGGCCCGAATTGGTCCAGATTATGTTTATGGATTACGGATTTGGGGAATGGCAATTTAATCTAACAAATATAATTAAATAAAAAATAACCCCAAGGCAATTCGCCTTGGGGTTATTTTATTTACTTGACTCCCGCTCAATTAACTTAACATCAATAATGACATGAGGATTTTCAATTTCCTCATTTTTCATTAATTTGTGTAGTAAGTTAAATGCGGTTTTGCCCATAAAAGAAGTAGATTGTTCAATGGTTGTTAAAGTTGGGGTTGACATTTGGCTGAAGTAGTTGTTGTCATAACCAACAATTTTGACATCATTTGGCATTTTCTTTCCTAACTTGTAAAGTGATTTCATCGTTGAAATAGCCAAAGTATCACCATATGCAAAAATACCATCAACATCAGTGTGTGAACATAATACATTTTCAATTTCTTGATTATCAGGTGTTACTAAATCAAAGTCATAATAAGTACATTTAACATCAGGATAATTATCTAAAACTTCTTTAGCACCCATGGTTCTTTCAATGGTGGTTGGCAGAAAAGATGGTCCTCTGAACAGTAAGATATTTTTACATCCAGCCTTTACCAAAGATTCAGCTGCTAGTTTTCCGCCTTTAATATTATCACTTGTTACTGATGGATAAGTTTCATCTAAAGTGTGGTCAACTGTGACAATTGGAATGTTCATTTCATGAACAGTTTTAAAGCTGTGAAAGTCAGATGCAATAATTAATCCATCAATGTTATATTGCTCTACAAAGCGTAAATAGTCTAATTCACGTTCTGGTTTATTTTGGGTATTACAGAAAATAATCTTATACCCATAGGCGCCGGCTTGTGACTCAATACCTTCTAATAGATGGCCATAAAACTCTGGCCCCATATGTGGGACAAATACGGCTACCATCTTACTTGAGTTAGAGGTTAAACTTTGAGCAAGTTTATTTGGGACAAAGCCTAATTTTTCGATTGCTGCTAGAACTAATGATCTAGTAGATTCATGAACTGATTCCTTATTGTTAATAACACGTGATACGGTTGAGACACTAACATTTGCCTCTCTTGCAACATCTCTAATGGTCGGTTTCATAAATTTCACTCCTTTTTTAATATATAAAATTCAAATGGTTTAATTGTTTCAATTTGATTAAAATCTAATAATTTATTATTTAAAACATCAAAATATTTATCCTTAATTGGTAATGATTGATTTTGATTAGTGTTGTTGATAACGATAATTAAATCACTTGTTGAAAGAACTAAAACTTCATTATGAGATAAAACTTTCATTTCACTATTATAGTTATGATATTCTTGTCTAATTTGAATTAATTTTTTGATGAAATTAAGAAAATCAAGATCCCATTTTGATTCATCCCAAATCATTGGACGACGATTATCTGGGTCTTGGTTTCCTTCTAATCCGATTTCATCGCCGTAGTAAACACTCGGTGTTCCGTGTGATAATAATAGTAAAATGTGAGCAATTTTAACTCGCCTCATATCATTATCAACCCGCGATTTAATTCTTTCAGTATCATGAGATGAGATTAAGTTATATTGACTATTAATGATAGTTTTAGGTGTTCCTACCAAGTAATGAGTTAATCGATTTTTAAATTCTAAGTTAGTAATTTTTAAATCAATGAAATCCCAAATGATATTAGTCAAAAAATAGTTCATTACCGCATCCATTTGATCGCCACCGAGCCAAGGTAAAGCTTGATCCCAGTTTTCACCTAAAATATAAGTTTCAGGATTAGATTCTCTGGCAACTTTTTTAATTTTTCTTAGAAATTCAAAACTAATTTCATTAGAAACATCTAATCTCCATGCGTCAATATTATACTCATCTATCCAATATTTTACAACCCCTAAAAGGTAATTTTGGGTAATTTCTGAGGTGAAATTCCATTTTGGCATATAAGGAGTAGTCGCAAATGTTTCATAGTTGATATCTCTTTGAGATGATGCGAAGATTTTTAGATCATCATATTTAAAATCAACGGCTGGCCATTTTTTAATGACGAAAGCGTCAGCATACTTGCTTTTTGGCCCGTTTTTAATTACGTCTTGAAAAAATGGATGATAGAATCCAGCGTGGTTAAATACGCCGTCTAGCATTACTTTAATTCCAAGTTTATGAGCTTCAGTTACCAATTCTTTGAAATCTTCATTCGTGCCAAAACTTGGATCAATTTGAAAGTAGTCAACCGTATCGTATTTATGAGCGGTTCTAGCCTTAAAGATTGGCGTTAAGTAAATTCCGTTAAACCCAACTGACTTAATATAAGGTAGTTTTTTAGTAATTCCTTTTAAGTTTCCACCGTAGATTTCATTATTTTTAACATCGGTATTATTCCAATTGTAATCTGACTGATTACCAATGTTACAAAA
>JAAYXR010000127.1 GCA_012515785.1 Acholeplasmataceae bacterium
ACATTTCATCTTTATAGGCGCTCCGGTTAATGTTATAAGCTGAGGCATGAGTCATCGCGGCTCCTATTGCTTTAACTTGTTGAAATTTTTTATTTTTATTAATGGTAATTTGAGTATTAGCTTGAGTCGCACCCCCAAAAAACAAATCATTTCCTTCAACTAGTAGTTTAGATTTATTTCCGGTTGTTTCATAAACTTTAACTAAATCAGATTGATAATAATATTTACCATCTTTTTCCATATAAACAACTCCTTTATTACTATTTTTAACTGCACAAACAGTTAAAAATAAGCTACCTACAGCAAAAAGCAATGAGATAACTGTTAAAGTTATTTTAATTGCTATATCTCTCATTCTTTTACACCTCCTACATTAATTCCAGCAATAATAAATCGTTGGAAGAAAATAAAGATAATAATTAATGGAATACTCATTAGAACTGATCCCGCAATCATTGCCGGATACATTTCTGGATTTCCTGAAGCGGCTTGAATTAGATTACCAAGCCCTAAAGCCAGTGTTCGCTTTGAATCGGAATCAATGACCATTAGCGGCCACATAAAGTTATTATAGTTCCACATAAAAGTAGTAATCGCCAAAACTACTAAAGTCGGCCTGGCAATCGGCATCGCAATTTTAGTAAAAATAACAAACCGATTGGCTCCCTCAATCATAGCCGCTTCTTCTAACTCGACTGAAATACTTTCAAATGTTTGTCGCATTAAAAATACATTATATACTGACATTGTAAATGGTAAAATTAAAGCTGCTAAGGTATCAATTAATCCCAAAAATCTAATAATTAATAAGTTAGGAACTAACATGACTGCCCCTGGAATCATCATCGATGTTAAAATGATTTTAAAGAGTCGATTTTTCCCTTTAAATTCAATTTTCGCAAACGCGTATCCGGCTAAGCTATTTAAAAATAAGTTAATCACGGTATTTAATGAAGCGACAATAAAGGTATTAATAAATAATCTTTGGGTGTCTAAATACTCAATCGCGTAGCGATAATTATCTAAAGTAAAATAGACATTACCTGCTTCATTGCGCGGAATTAATGAGAACGTTGTCCGCATAATATCTGAAGGAATCTTAAATGATGATGATACCATCCATAAAAACGGAATAATAAAGGCAATTGAAAATAAAATTAAAGTAAAATAAGCGAAAAATCTTTTCATAAATTTTCTAACTTTATACTTATTCACGGTCTTCACCACGCTCTCTAGCTAGGAAAAACTGCACTGCAGTGACACCTAGAATAATTAATAATAAAATATAGCTCATCGCTGATGCGGCTCCCATATTTGGAATCTCTAAATTAACTAAATTATAGACTTGATACATATAAGTTAAAGTGGCCTTGTTTGGTCCACCACCGGTCATAAAATACATTTGATCAAATGCTTGGAAACCACCAATCAAACTAGTAACTGATAAGAATAAAATAATCGGTTTAACTGATGGAATTGTTACCTTAAAAAAGGTTTTAATAAATCCGGCTCCATCAATTGCAGCCGCATCATAAAGCTCTTTATTAATCCCTTTCATTGCGGCATGCATAATTAACACGTTATATCCTAACCCGCCCCAAACCGACATAAAAGCTAGCGTTGGAAGGGCAGTATATTTATTTGATAAGAGTGAAAAATTAGTTCCTAAAATTTGATTAATTAATCCGTATTGCGGATCAACCATAAACTTCCATGTCGCAGCTACAGCGGCACCGGCCGTAACTGAAGGAATATAAAATATAGTCTTAAAAACTCCTTCTCCTTTAATATTAGAATTTAGAATTGCTGAAACAACTAAAGTAATGGCAATACTAAATGGAACAGTTAAAAGGATATAAATTACTGTCGTTAAGAGTGATCTCCAAAAATATGGATACAAATATGAATCAGTAAATAATTGGATATAATTGGTAAGTCCTACAAATTTAGGCTTATCAATTATTTTCCAATCGGTAAAACTAATGCCAAATGCCATTAACATTGGCATAACTTGAAAAATTAAAAAGTAAATGATTAAAGGCAGGA
Source organism: Acholeplasmataceae bacterium (assembly GCA_012515785.1). Lineage (GTDB taxonomy): Bacteria > Bacillota_I > Bacilli_A > Acholeplasmatales > Acholeplasmataceae > DUQW01. The sequence goes on from JAAYXR010000127.1 coordinate 2,047, forward strand.
CAAATAAGATTCCTGATAATTCATTATGTCGATTAAATTTTTTTCTAATTGTTCCTCTCATTTTTTAAATAAGTAAGCTTCCGCTTCTCTTTTAGCTCGATTTAAGCGCGTTTGAATATCAACTGTAGTGGTTAAGATTTCTTCAATCGCTGCCCCTAAGTTATTATCATTAACGGTAATCCAACCTTCAATCTTAGGTCTTGGTACTGCCGTTTTTAACTGTTCTCTTAAGACTAATCTTTCTGGATCATTTTGATAGTGATCTTTAATTGCGGTATCATTAGCCGGAAAGTTTCCAGTAAATTCAGCAATTTTTAATGCATTACTTTCGCTATTTAAAAACTCCATAAATTTAAAGGCAATATCCGCTTTTTTACTCTTTTTAAAGATAATTAAGTTATCGCCACCAACACTAGCATAAGAGGTGCCACCAACTTCTTTTGGTGGCATTAACATGGCTCCAAATTTTAAATTAGGAAAATTCGTTCTTAAAGAGTCAATATCATGACCACCACCTAATTTAAATAAAGCTTTGCCATTTCCAAATGGGTGTTGCGAGTTTCTAATATTATCTGGAGATAAGGCATATAATGCTCTTAAATATTCCATGGCTTCAACCGCATGTTCATTAGCAAAATTAACTTCAGTTAAATCATCATTCATTAAATTACTTCCGGCCGCTTTTAAAAAGCCACCAAAGTACCAACCCGCATAACCTCCAGCACCAATACCTTCAAATGCGGCCAGATCCCCACTAGCTTTTTCATTTGCTACCGCTAAAACATCGGCCCAACATTTTATATCTTCCGGAGCTGTAATATAAGTTTTATTGTATAAAAAAACGCTAGTACCAATAGTTAACGGCATTCCGTAATATTTACCATCAAAAGTTACGGTATCTAAACTAGCAGCAAAAAAATCACTAGGTTGAATAATCGTGCTTTGATTAAATTTTTCCGTTATGTCTAAAACGTGTCCGTGTTTGACATAAGATGCCATAATTGGTTGGTCAAGATACGCTATATCTGGTTGACGATTATTTAATATCGCATTATTTAGTCTTTGGTTATAACTATCTTTAACTACCCATGAAACTCTAACTTTAATATCATTTTCCGCTTCAAAAACATTAATTAAAGCTTGATATTGATTTTTATGAGCCATTGATTGGGGTTCATAAGCCCAGAAAATTAAATCTTTATCCTCTTCTTTTTCACCATTACAAGAAGCAAGCATAAAGACACTGGATAAAACTAAAATTAAACTTAATATCCTTTTCATATTATCTTTCTCCTAACGTTTCATTTATAATTAATTCTGGCATAATATATCGATTAACTTTAGATGTTTTTTTGTTATTAATTAAATCAATAACTATATTTCCTAGTTGAATTCCGACTTCGTGAATCGGTTGACGAATCGTCGTAATTAATGGTTTAGTTAACCTTTCAAAGCCTAACCCATCAAAGCCAGTAATACTTAAATCTTGTGGAACATTTATTTTTAAGGAATTAGCGGCCCTTAAGGCGCCAATTGCTAGAAAATCACTAGCACAAATTACACACTCAATATTTGGATATTTTTTAAGAAATTCAAGTGTTGTTTCATAACCTTTTATTTCTTTATTATCGGTAAATACCATAATGTTTTCATTAACTTTTTCTTGATACTTATTAACAGCATCTAAATGCCCTTGTTTTCTATCATTAACAAATCTTTTAGTTTCATCAATTCCGATATATAAAAGATTTTTATACCCTCTTTTAATAACTTCTTCGGTCATCATGAAACTACCTTGATAGTTATCAACATCTAACCACGAACAATCAATTTCACTATGACCAAATAAGATAATCGGCTTTTTCTTTGATAACTCAACTACTCTTTTATCATCAGCAATATTAAGTCCAACTAAAATAACCGCATCACATAGTTCATCTTCATACCATGTTCGCTTTAATAGTAATCCCATCCCAGATGCACCGAGACTTTCAACCATTCCTGAAACTAACTGCGATACAAATGGATGGGTTGACTCGAGATATTTAGGCATATATAAATAAACCATATTAGTTTTTTGATTTACCAAGGCTTGAGCCATTCGGTTCGGTTGATAATTATATTTTTTTATGGCTTCTTCAATGATTAATCGCGTTTCTTTTTTCACAATTTTCGGATTATTAATAACTCTAGAGATAGTATTAGTTGAAAAGCCAGTTAATTTTGATAGTTCTTTCAAAGTCAAAAAAATCACCCCTTTGGTACCGCTTCCATAAAAATCTTACCACACTTTGACAACGTTGTCAATAATGGCTAACGAAAGTTTTTTACTTTCTTCTTCTGGAAAATAATGTTAATCGTCTCATATCAATATGAGAATTAACTTTTTATGATAAAATATACTAGATGAGGGGAGTAGTTAACAATAAATTAATCGTCAGCACGGCATAACGCCCGGTTAATTTCAAGCCCCGCTTGTAACAAGACCTCAAAGACTTTTTTTGAGGTTTTTATTTTGAAATAAGGAGTGATGCTAATGAAATACCATCAAATGAGTACCCAAGAGTTAGTTAATCAATTTAAAACTAATCCGAAAACAGGACTAACTCAACAAGAAGCCAACGAAAGACTTTTAAAACACGGTAAAAATGAGCTGGAAAAGCCAAAGAAAAGAAATATTTTCTTAAGGTTTTTTGATCAATTAAAAGATTTCATGATTTTAATTTTATTTATCGCTTCAATTTTAAGTTTCGTGACTGGCGATTATGCTGAGGGCGCCTTAGTTATCGCCATTATCTTAATTAATGCGATTTTAGGTTTAGTTCAAGAATCTAAAGCTGAAAAAGCATTAGAATCAATTCAAAAAATGTCTTCTCCTCACGCGACAGTGATGCGTGATGGCGTTGAGTTAGTAATTGATGTTAGTGAATTAGTAGTTGGTGATATCGTCTTAATTGAAGCTGGAGATTATATTCCAGCCGACTTAAGAATTATTGAATCAGTAAATTTAAAAATTGATGAAGCAATTTTAACTGGTGAAGCCGTTCCCGTTGAGAAAAAAGCTGGGATTATCAAAGAGGATGAGGTGGCTTTAGGCGATCGAATCAACTCTGGATATATGTCAACGGTTGCAACATACGGCCGTGGGGTGGGGTTAATTACTGGTACGGGAATGGATACTGAAATTGGACACATTGCCACGATGATTTCCGAAGCTAAAACTGATCAAACACCACTTCAACAATCAGTTTCTAAATTAGGTGAAGCGTTAGCGGTAATTGCGATTATTATTACCCTTGTTATCTTTGGGATTAACATTGCTGAACACTACTACTTCGATGGTGGTAATGTCGGTTGGGAAGTATGGCAAAAGTCATTTATGGCATCAGTGGCGTTAGCGGTCGCGGCAATCCCTGAAGGTTTGCCAGCCATTATTACGATTGTTTTAGCCTTAGGTATGCAAAATTTAGCGAGAGAAAAAGCGATTATGAAGAGCTTACCGGCGGTCGAAACCTTAGGTTCTACTTCAGTTATTTGTAGTGATAAAACTGGGACACTAACGCAAAACGTAATGACTGTAACTAAAGTGTATTCGAATAATAAAATTATTGATATTAACGAAAACACCCATGTTGATGATAAATTATTACAATTATTAACTTACGGAGTTTTATGTAATGATACTAAAGTTAATTTAAATGAGGAAAATGAGTATACGAAAATTGGTGATCCAACTGAAGTGGCCTTTATTGATTTAGCTATTACACTAAATTATAATCCAATTGAAATATTCACTAATAATCCGCGAATTTCTGAGCTTCCATTTGACTCAGAACGGAAATTAATGACGACCGTTCATGATTTTGATAATAAACGTTATGCGGTGATTAAAGGTGCTCCTGATGTGATGTTACGTCGCTCGGTTGAATCTAAAAAATCAATTAAAGATTATGAAAATGCTAATTTAATGATGACTAGTGAAGCTTTAAGAGTTTTAGCAGTTGGTTATAAAGAAATTGATCTAACTTTACCACTTGATAAATTAACTCATGATTATTTAGAAAATGACATTACTTTAATTGGCTTAGTGGGCATGATTGATCCACCAAGACCTGAAGTTAAAGATGCGATTAAAGTTACTAACCGGGCCGGAATTGATGTCATTATGATTACTGGCGACCATAAAAATACGGCCATGGCGATTGCTAAAGAGTTAAATATTATTAAATCTAATGACGATATGGCCTTATCTGGTTTAGAACTTGACAATTTATCTGATGAAGAGTTTAAAAAAGTCTTACCACACGTTCGTGTCTACGCCAGAGTTAGTCCAGAAAATAAAGTTAGAATTGTTGAAGCGTGGAAAGCTGAAAACAAAATTGTTGCTATGACTGGTGATGGTGTAAATGACGCGCCAGCCTTAAAGACAGCTAATATCGGAATTGCGATGGGCATTACCGGTACTGAAGTTTCTAAAGGTGCAGCTGATATGGTCTTAACTGATGATAATTTTACTACAATTGTTACTGCAGTTGAGGAAGGTAGAGGAATTTATGCTAACATTAAAAAAGCAATCCACTTCTTACTAAGCTGTAACATTGGTGAAATAGTAACGATCTTCTTAGGAACAATTTTAGGGGCCTTAATCTTCTCAGGGGCCGTGACTACCTTAACTGCAGTTCAAATTTTATGGGTTAACTTAGTCACTGACTCATTAATGGCTATAGCCATTGGTCTTGAACCAAAAGAAGCTGATATTATGAATGAAAAACCAAGGGATTCACGAAAATCGTTCTTCGCTGATGGCTTAGGTATCAAGATTGGCTGGCAAGGAATTATGTTAGGACTACTTTCATTTAGCGCGTTTGTGATTGGCTATTTTATTTACCCTAATACTGAAGGAGCAACTGGTGATGTATTAAGAGCGGCTAAATTAATGAATGCCTCAACGATGACATTTATGGTACTAGCAATTTCGCAGTTATTCCATGCATTAAATGTGAAAAGTGAAAAGAAATCAATCTTTAAAACTAAATTTAACAAATATCTATTATGGGCATTTATTACCAGTTTAATCTTACAACTTCTAACCATTGTCTTCCCATTTACTAGAGAGCTGTTCAATTTATCTAACTTAAACTTAGTTGAATGGTTAATTGTCTTAGGGTTATCAATTACTCCAATTATTGTGGTAGAGATTCAAAAATTGATTTCAAATTTGATTAATAAGAGAAAAAGAGCGGTTTAACGCTCTTTTTTTCATATAAGTGTCAATGTGCATAAGCCATGTTCTGTCCCCGAGTGGGTGTGACCATTTATCTCTTCTTTCAAAGCATCTTGGTCGCTTCTGATTCGCGCCTTGATGTGCCCCTACCAAAATTTGGGTTTCTAGTTTGCGGGGTTTACCCTTTTCACTCTAACCTCGCGGCTAGTATCGTCTCTGTGGCACTTTTCAGGCTTTAAACCACGAGGGTTTAAAGATCCGCCGTAACTAATAAATTAGTCCCCTAAGTTATTGTTTCCTTAGGCACAATCACTACTAACATCACAGTTAGTACTAGCATGGACTTTCCTAACTTTTTTTAAAAGCTCGGTCACCTTCCATTGACTCTAAAAAGATTATATCAAATATTTACTGATATTTCAAATTGATAATTTTAAATAATGTGAATCTATGGCTTATTCATTATTTTTATAAATTAACCTATGCGCTTTACTTTATGGAAAAGCCCTTATATGCTATACTATTTATGGACAAAAAGTAATTGTTTATCAAAATATTTAGAATAAATTAGGAGGAATAAAATGGAACAAAACATTACAAGATTACCATTAATTGGAGATAGAGCTCCACAATTTAACGCACAAACTACTAACGGACCGGTTAACTTCCCAGAAGATTTCAAAGGTCATTGGGTTGTATTATTCTCACACCCTGCCGATTTTACCCCAGTATGTACAACTGAATTTATTACATTTGCTCAAAGAGAACCTGAATTTGAAGCTTTAAACACTAAATTAATCGGATTATCAGTTGACTCACTACACTCACATATCGCATGGTTAAGAAGAGTTGAAGATTTAACTTTCCGTAACTACAAAAACACTAAAGTTAAATTCCCATTAATCGTTGACATTTCAATGCAAGTTTCTAACTTATACGGAATGATTCACCCAAGCACAGGTAACACTACTCAAGCCGTTAGAGCGGTATTCATTATTGACCCAGAAGGAATTATTAGAACTATTTTATACTATCCATCATCAACTGGACGTAACTTTGATGAATTATTAAGAATTATCAAAGCGTTACAAACATCTGATGAATTAGGTGTTGCTACTCCAGCTGACTGGGTACCAGGCGAACCGATGATCGTTCCACCAGCAGGTACTACTAAATTAGCTGGTGAAAGAATGGCTGGCGTTAAAGAAAAAGTTGAAATGGAATGCCAAGACTGGTTCTTCTGTTTTAGAAAAAAATAATTTAACTTAAAAATAAAAGCTCCGAAATTCGGAGCTTTTTTCATTTAATTATTTTTTTAATGCGTCTTTTCTTGATAAATCAATTCGACCTTTATCATCAATACCAATACATTTAACTAATATTTGATCACCTAATGATAAGACTGATTCAACTTTATCAATTCTTTCATGAGCTATTTTAGAAATATGAACTAATCCTTCAGTTCCTGGCCATAATTCAACAAAGGCACCATATGATTCAATTCTTTTAACAACCGCTTCATAAATTTGACCAACTTCTACTTCTCTAACTAAATCTTCAATTTTCTTAACAGTTGAGTTAATCCATTTACGATCTTGGTGCATAATATAAACACGTCCATCTTGTTCAATATCGATTTTAACATCGTTATTATCTTCAATGATTTGGGTAATAATCTTACCACCTGAACCAATGACATCTTTAATTTTTTCTGGATTAATTCTAATCATCACTACTTTTGGTGCGTAGTCTGATAATTCTTTACGTACAGTTGGAATCGTTTCTACCATATGTTTTAAAATATGTAGTCTTCCTTCTTTAGCTGCCGCTAGAGCTTCTCTTAAAATATCTTCATTAATGCCTGAAATTTTAATGTCCATTTGCAGTGCTGTAATTCCTTCAGTAGTTCCCGTAACTTTAAAATCCATATCTCCTAAATGGTCTTCTAAACCTTGGATGTCAGAAAGAATGATATATTTATCTCTTTCTTTAATTAAGCCCATGGCGATACCCGCAACTGGCGCTTTAATTGGTACTCCTGCAGCCATTAGCGACATCGTTCCTGAGCAGACTGAAGCCATTGATGATGAACCATTTGATTCTAAAATTTCAGATACCACTCTAATAGTATAAGGAAAATCATCTTCTGATGGTAGGACTTGTTCTAAAGCTCTTCCAGCTAAGGCACCATGGCCAATTTCACGACGTCCTGGTGAACCGTATCTACCAGTTTCACCAACTGAAAATGGTGGGAAGTTATAGTGATAAATAAAGCGCTTCGAATCAGCTACTCCTAAATCATCAATAATTTGTTTTTCAGCTAATGCTCCCAAGGTAACAACGCCTAATGATTGGGTTTGTCCACGCGTAAATAAAGCTGATCCGTGAGCTCTAGGTAAGATATCAACTCTTGATGAAAGTGGTCTAATTTCATTCGCTTTTCTACCATCAGGTCTAACTTTATCATGAGTAATTAATCTACGGAATTCAACAGCAATAATATTTTCTAATATTCCGTCTATAGTCTTATGATATTTAACTTGTTCAGATTCTTTTAAGGCCTCAAACTCCAATGTTTCTTCATATTTGGCAAACACTTCATCTTTAACTGCTTGTAATGCTTCTTCTCTTGCTTTCTTTTCAAATGTTTGCAAAGCAACTGAAATTTTATCATAAGCAAGTTGGTTAATTTCTTTAACTAGTTTTTGGTCAACTTCTTTTGGAACTACTTCTAATTTAACTGGTTGTAATTCATTAATAATTTCTTCTTGGAAAGCAATAATTTTCTTAATTTCCTCATGTCCAAATAAAATCGCTTCAAGCATTACTTCTTCAGACACTTCTTTAGCTCCAGCTTCAACCATATTAATGGCATCTTTTGTACCAGCAACGGTTAAATTAATTTCACTTAATTCTAATTCTTCTGGTGTTGGGTTAAGAATGAATTTACCATCAACTCTACCAACTACTACCCCAGCAACTGGGCCATCAAATGGTAAATTGGAAATACTTAAGACAATACTTGAACCAATTAATGAAGACATTTCCGTTGATGCCGCTTCATCACTTGATAAAACAGTATTAACCACTTGAACGTCATCATAAAAACCTTCAGGGAATAATGGACGAAGCGGGCGGTCAATTAATCTTGACGTTAATGTTTCATTTTCTGTTGCACGTCCTTCACGACGTAAAAATCCTCCCGGAATTTTACCCCCTGCATATAATCTTTCTTGATAGATTACCATTAACGGAAAAAAATCACGATCTTGGTCATCTTCCTTGCTGGTAACAACAGATAATACTGTTGAGTCACCATAATAAATTAAAGCCGATCCTAAGGCTTGTTTGGCTATTTCGCCAATTTCTACCCGAAATTCGCGACCGCCGATTTCTGTTTTAAATACTTTTTTCATTATATAAAATCTCCTTCATTTTATATGTCTTTTCATACATATTCTTCTTTCAATAATCTTGATTATTATACCACGAATTGATAATAACTTCTTTGATTAAGATTATTTAAAAGAAAAATGACTAAATATTAGTCATTTTACTCTTATAATTGACTTTTAAAGAAAGAAAAAAGGACATTAGTCCTTTTATCTTCTTAATCCTAATTTTTGAATTAATGCTTGATATCTGTCAACATCATTATCACGTAGATAACCAAGTAAGCTTCTACGATGACCAATTTTCATGAATAAGCCTCTTTTTGAGTGGAAATCTTTTGGATGTACTTGTAAGTGAGCATTTAATTGATTAATTTCATAAGTTAATAATGCTACTTGTACTTCAACCGATCCAGTGTCTTTTTCATCAAGTTGGTACTCTTTAATGATTTGAGCTTTCAATTCTTTTGTTAGTGCCATATATATTCTTCCTTTCTCGTTTAACTGAAGATACGGCGGCATCCGATATCCTCGTTAACGTCCTTTAAAATTATAGCATATATCTAAAATATTGCAAATAATTTAAATTTTAATGAATTGGTCAACGTTTAAAACGAAAACCGTTGCCCCTCCAATTTCAACTTCAATTGGTAAAGCGCTATAAGTACCGAATTCATTAATAATCGTATTTGGAACCATTTTAGTTCGCTTTTTACTATGAGCTTCGATAATTTCTAATACTTGTGGTACTCTTTCGTCGTTAACACCAATTAAAAATGTTGAGTTTCTTGCACGTAAAAACCCACCAGTGGTTGCTAATCTAGTGGCAAATAATTTTTCTTCTACTAACGCTTTTTGAACGCGGTTAGCATCATCATTTGATACAATTGCGATAATCATTTTCATTAATATCACACTCCCATGTATATTTTAACATACTTAGTATGTTTTTGATAATTTTATAATGTCATTTTTATCATTTTCCAATTGATTAATTAAATCGGCTTTTGAATTAAATTTTCGTTCTGGTCTTAACCATTTAATAAATTCAATTTTAATAATTTCATCATAAATCGATTTGTCAAAATCGATAATATGAACTTCTAACTTTTTCTCTTTACTATAGTTAATCGTTGGATTGTATCCAATATTAGCCATTCCGTAAAATAATTCATTTTGATAATGAACTCTAACAAAATAGACACCATTTGGTGGTAATAATACATTATCATAATCTAAATTAGCGGTTGGAAACCCGATAGTTTTACCTATTTGATTTCCGGAAATGACTTTTGCGGAAATCAAATATTCGTGATTTAGAAGTTTTTTAGCCGCTTCTAAATTTCCATTAGAAATATAATCTTTAATTAAGGTTGATGATACTAAGACATCTTCATAATAAACATCATTAACAACATATAATTCAAAGTCGTTAGCTAAATCTCTTGGCTTTCCTAAGCCTTTTTTACCAAATCTAAAATCACTACCGACTACGACTTTTTTAACATTAATTCTTTTTAAGAAATCAATCATATCTTTAACTTCTAAATTGGAAAACTCTAAATCAAATGTTACTAAATAAACTAAATCAAGAGGATATTTATTAAGTTCATTTAGTTTATCATCAACAGTATGGATAGTTTGGAATTGATCTTTAGTAAAAAATTGCATTGTGTGTGGTGAAAAACTCATAACCCCTTTTTGAAAGCTTGAATCAAAAGTTAATAGTTGATTAATTAATGCTTGATGACCTAAATGCACACCGTCAAAATTACCAATTGCAAGAGCAAGTGGCTTATCATTTTTTATTTCGTTGTATTTTCCAATTATTAATTTCATATTAACTCCTAAAACATAATTTTGGGACGATATCTTCCATCACCTGTTGGCTCATATAAGGCAATAACATTATTCATTTCATCTAGGATGACAAACTCTTCTTTTATCTCGGTTTGACGATGATCTAACCACACTCCATTTTTAACTAATTGAGTAGTAAATTCGTCAAATTTTAATTGTTTGAAATCTTTAAAATATTCATTAATTGAGATTAATTTAAAGTCTTCAATTGTGGTTGCATCTTTAATGCTAAACGGTCCTATTTCTTCTCTTCTTAAGGTCTTTAAGGCGGCAAATTCACCCAAATACGCTCCTAAATCATAAGCAAGGCTTCTGATATAGGTTTGTTTAGAAACGACCGTTTCAAAGCTTACTTCACTATTTTTGTAATCGCTCGTTTTAACAAGTGAATGAATTGTTACCTCGCGTGGTTCAAGTTTTACTTCCTCGCCACTTCTGGCATACTCATAAGCCTTTTTGCCATCAATTTTAAGTGCTGAATAAATCGGTGGCATTTGCATGTAAGTTAAGTTGTTAAAGTGATTAAATCCTCTTTCTACATCTTCTTCTTTGATATTAGGTACTTTAGAATCAATAACCCTACCTTTTATGTCATATGTATCATATAAATCGCCAAATATGATTGTTCCGCTATATTTTTTTTGATCACTAGTTAAAAGATTAAAAAGTTTAGTCGCACTCCCTAGTAAAATAATCAAAAGTCCACTAGCAAGTGGGTCAAGCGTTCCCGCATGACCTATTTTAACTCCTTTAATCTTCTTTTTTAATTTTCTAATTACATCATAAGAAGTGATTCCAGATGGTTTATCAATTAACAAAATACCATTCATAATCTTCCACCTTTATTATTATACTATAAAATAATAATAAATATCTTTTTAAAGAAAAAAGGCACAACATTGTGCCTTTTAAAATCATGATTCATCTATTCTTTTAATCCTCATTACAATCAGTTCTTGATTAGAAAATAAGGCATTCATCTCAAAGATTAATTGCAGTTCATCTTCATTTGTTACATATGAGCCTTTAGCTACTAAAATATTTTCTCTATATATTTCAAATTTATCATCAGTTTTAAAATGAAATTTTATTTTGACTTTTGTTTCACGTCTAACCTCACCATTCCAAATGCGACTGAGTGGGTCTTCTTTTTCTTGACCATATGTATATATATAAAATTTTCTTTCACTATTAATCCAAGTTATTGAGTAATAATTTCTCGCATTTAGTTGTGATGGTTCTAAATCAGTTCTCGTAATTTCAAATGGTTCATTAAAAAAATCATCGCCTAAATCAGTTGATCCTGGATCTAGTTCGATTTTATTGGGAACTACACCTCTTCCTAAAAAACCAGTTCTAACGGAACTGATGTGGGCAACTAGTATCGTTTCATATTCTGATTCAACTTTTCTTTCAATATATAGTTTTTGTGTTGGGGGAAAAATAGAGAAAAATAATTCTTCAGTTTTTTCATCATTAATAATTAAATACCCAAATCCTTCCCATTTATTCCCCTTACCTTGAATTTCAAAATAAAACTTGCCGTTTTCAGATGACCATGAAACATTTTCTTTTAAAACTACGTC
>JAAYXR010000128.1 GCA_012515785.1 Acholeplasmataceae bacterium
GAATTAACCGCAAAGTCGAAGTATATAAAGTATCGGTTTCAAGATCAACCAATAGCGATATGTTATATGTATCACCAGATTCAAAATTAGTTAAAACTTTAATGAATTCATATATTAAACATACTGGTGATAACGATGCTAAACCAGTCGTAATTGGCGGTGGAACTTACGCAAGAAGTATGCCAAATGTTGTTGCATTTGGACCACACTTCCCAGGAAGACCTTCATTTATTCATCAAAGAGATGAATATGTATTACTTGATGATTTACTAACAGCAACTATAATCTATCTAGAAGCATTATACGAATTGGCTAAATAATTATGAAAAACAATAAAATAATATTAACTGATAATTATAAAAAAGAGAGTTGGCTTCCAATCCTTAGTTTTATTGCTAGTTTAATGACGTCTCTTATCATACTTATAACAACTATACTTAAACTTAATAGGTATTATGTTTTTCCACTTGAAAAAAATCAATTAATCATAATATTTACTATATTTGGTATGCTTACGTTATTTGCATTTTATTATCTACTTGAAACACTGTTTTACAAGTTGGAAGTTACTGAAAACAAAATATATACAAGAACATTATTTAAAAAGATTGAATATAATTTTAAAGGTAGTGAAATATGTCGATATAAAAGACATAGAAATTCATCTTTATATCAATTTTCTTTAAGATCTGAAACAGGTGGAATTTTAGTAACTACTAGATATAAAGAGGAATTTTTAAAAATTTTAGAAAAACATAACATTACAACAAACGAAATTGGTAAAGGGGATAAATTATGAAACAATACTTACAAATGTGTAAAGATATTATGGAACACGGCGAGATTAAAGAAGACCGTACCGGTGTTGGTACTAAGGGCTTTTTTGGCTATCAAGCTAGGTATAACCTAGAAGAAGGGTTTCCATTACTGACAACTAAAAGAGTTTATTTAAAAGCGATTATTCACGAATTATTGTGGTTTATTAGTGGGGATACTAATATTAAATATTTAGTTGATAATAATGTTAGAATTTGGAATGAATGGCCATATGAACTTTTCAAAAAATCAGAAGACTACAATGGTGAAACTATGGAAGAGTTTGTTGAAAAGATTAAAGAAAGCGATGAGTTTGCCAAAAAACATGGTAATCTGGGCCCAGTTTACGGCAAACAATGGCGCAATTTCTTTGGCGTTGACCAAGTTCAAAGTGTAATTGATCAAATTAAAGAAAATCCTAATTCAAGAAGAATTATTATTTCAGCTTGGAACCCAAAACAGCTTCCAGAAATGGCACTGCCACCATGTCACGCTTTCATGCAGTTTTATGTGTCAAATGACGGTAAATTATCACTACAGCTATATCAAAGAAGTGCTGATGTGTTTTTGGGTGTACCATTTAATATTGCCTCATATTCTCTACTTTTAATGATGGTAGCGCAAGTAACCGGATTAAAACCATATGAGTTTATCCATACTACTGGCGATACTCACATTTACTTAAATCATTTTGATCAAATTAATTTACAACTTTCAAGGGAACCAAGAAAGTTGCCAACCATGAAAATTAATCCAAATGTCAAATCAATTTATGACTTTAAATATGAAGATTTTACATTAGAAGATTATCATCCACATCCCGCAATTAAAGGAGTGGTTGCGGTATGATTAACTTAATTTGGGCGATGGATGAAAATAGGTTAATCGGTGATAAAAGCCGCTTGCCTTGGCATTATCCAACTGATTTGAAACATTTTAATTCGCTTACTAGAGGTAAAACAGTCTTAATGGGACACGAGACATATATGTCTTTAAAAGGTTATTATAAAACTAAGCCGCTACCATATGAAAAAATCTATGTTGCTAACTTAGAAAAATATGATTATCCTGATGCCGAATTAGTTAGTGATGCGATTAAATTTTTAAAAGAATTTAAAGATGAACTATGGGTGATTGGTGGTAAGATAATTTATGAATTATCACTACCATATGCTGATAATTTATATATCACATATATATTAAACAAGCATGAAGGTAATATTTATTTTAAACCTTTTTCACTTGAAGATTTTAGGTTAACTGAAAAGAGAGTTGAGCCTAGTTTAATCTTTACTAAATATGAAAGGAAGTAATATTTTATGTTTATACTCATAACTTTTTTAATGTCGGTAGCATATGTACTTTTAATGACATTTTTAGTAAATAGCACTTGGTATTTTATTATTTTATGGGTTGTTACTGGAATAATATTGTTTTATATATTAGGTATAGCTTCAATAATTTTCATTATTGAAATTATTTTACCAAGATTAAAACATACATCAAAAGTTAAAAATAGATATCTTCGAGAAATGGGTTGGTGGATTAACCGGTTTTTACTAAATATGAGAGTTAAAGTTATTGGTAAAGAAAATATGCCAAAAGACGGTAAATTAACAATGTATGGTAACCATAAATCAAAACTAGACCCACTTTATTTAACGGAAGTAGTTAAACGACCACACGGATATGCCGCAAAAAGTGATTTAGAGCGGGTTCCAATTATTAACTCATTATTAAAATCAATGAACTCATTTTATGTATATCGTGAAGATAATAGAGCTAGTTTAAAAGAGTTATTAAAAGGTATTGACCGAGCTAAAGATGGTCATGTGTTTGCCATTTATCCAGAAGGTGGCACTAAGTATCGTGATCACGAAGATATTCGTGAAGTTAGAGTCGGCGCTTTTAAATTAGCCCAAAAAGCTGAAACTGATATTATGCCATTTACGATGTTAAATACTAATAAATGGGCTAAAAGAAAGTTTTATTTAAAACCAATTACCGTTAAAATTATTTTTCATCCAGTTATTAAATATGAAGATTATAAAGATTTAACAACCACCGAAATATCAGATAAAGTCATTGAAGTTATCAATTCAGCTGTTGATGTTAAGAATTCTATTGATTAATAGAAGATATTATTTAATTATAAAAGACGAAAAAGCCGCTTAGTTAGCGGCTTTTTATATCAATAAATTTAATTATCTACTATAATATTGAGGTTCAGTAGTGTTATTTAAAACTTGAATTAGTTTGATGCTATCTTCTTTAACATCTAATATTAAGATGGCTCCGTTTAATAGAATCGAATTATAATTATATTTATCAGCGGCAAAGACAACAAGAATTGATTTTATTGTATGTGAGTGGCAGCCAACTAAGACCGTATAACCTTGATATTTTTGATATAAATTCATAACGCCATCGTAAACTCTTTTTTGGATTTCTTGGTTAGTTTCATATCCAGGTAAGTTTTTAGTAATAGGGAAGGTATCGGCGACTAATTTACCTTCATAAGGTCCAAAATTTCTTTCATAGAAACTTGGATCTTTATTAATAGTTTTATTATATCCATATTTATTTAAAATAATTTGTGTTGTTTCAAAAGCTCTTTTTGATGGGCTAGAAATAAAAAAATCGATGTTTTTAACATTTTTAATTAAAACCTCAGCTGCCTTTTGGGCATCTTTAATCCCCGCTTTATTTAAAGGATAGTCACTACGGCCTTGAATTCTGCCTTCTTTATTAATTTCAGTTTGACCATGACGCACCATAATTAACTTCATATTATCCCTCCATAATAAATATACCATATTTTAAAATTATTATGATAACTAAGGTTATATATGGTAAAATGAATATGCGACGAAAGGAGTCAGATATAATGTTAATGGTCGATTTAATTTTGAAAAAACGAGCCGGAGAAGTATTATCAAAAGAAGAGATTAATTTTATGATTAACGAATATGTTAAAGGTAATATTCCTGATTATCAAATGTCAGCGTTCTTAATGGCCGTTTATTTTCAAGGGATGAACGAACATGAATCAACCGCACTCGCAATCGCGATGCGTGATTCAGGTAAAGTTTATGATCTATCGAAAATTAAAGGGATTAAAGTGGATAAGCACTCAACTGGGGGAGTTGGAGATAAAGTAACTTTAGTATTAGGACCAATGGTCGCGGCAGTAGGGGCAAAATTTGCCAAAATGAGCGGAAGAGGTCTTGGTCATACTGGAGGAACACTAGATAAATTAGAAGCGATTAAAGGCTTTAAATTAGAACAAAGCGAAGAAGATTTTATCGATTTAGTATCGAAGCACGGGTTAGCGGTGATTGGTCAATCAGCTGATATTACTCCAGCTGATAAATTATTATACGCTTTAAGAGATGTGACGGGAACCGTTGATAGCGTGCCCCTAATTGCTTCATCAATTATGTCAAAAAAATTAGCAAGCGGTAGTGACGTCATCGTTTTAGATGTTAAATACGGCAGTGGCGCTTTTATGCATACAGTTAAAGATGCTGAGAAATTAGCGGAAGTAATGGTTAAAATTGGTAATTTAGCGGGTAAGAAAATGACTGCTATTATTACTAGTATGGATGAACCACTAGGTCATAAGATTGGTAACGGATTAGAAGTATATGAATCAATAGAAACTCTAAGCGGTAAAGGGCCAGAAGATTTAGTGACGGTTTGTGTGGAAATCGGTGCCTATTTAACCGTTGATGCCAAAATCTTTAAAACTTTAGATGAAGCACGAATCGAACTTAAGAAAACTTTAACTGATGGCAGAGCTTTAAATAAATTTAGAGAAATGGTAATTGCCCAAAAAGGCGATATTAAAATGATTGATAATCCTAAGAGTTTCTTAACCGCTAAAACGCATCAAATTTATGCTAGTGAACCGGGATATGTTGAATCATTTTTAACGACCGAAATCGGTACGGCCGCCAGACTTCTTGGCGCCGGAAGATTAACGAAAGACGATATTCTAGATTTAGATGTTGGCGTTGAAGTTAATAAAAAAATTGGTGATAAAGTTGAAAAAGGCGACTTACTAGCAACAATTTACCATAATGATAAAGGATTAGAAGAAGCGGTTAAAGTCTTAACTAACGCCATTAAAATTGGCCAAAGTAAAAAGGGTGTAAAATTAATCGCGAAAGTAATTCGCTAATCTATCTTTTCTTAAAATAATATGATAAAATAAAACTAAGATATAAATACGGGGAGCATATTGCTGAGAGGAACTTAGAGTTCGACCCGCCAACCTGATTTGGATAATGCCAACGGAGGGATATTTAGTTAGATAAGACTAGTTTATTTAGCCGTGGTATATGCCACGGCTTTTATTTTCTAAGGAGGAACATATGGTGAAAAGTAAATCATCTAAAATAATAATGATGATTATTGTTGTCATATTATTAGGCTTTGTCATTTTAGGTCCGTCGTTAATCCTGCATCCAACTAATGTTGGAATTGTCATTAACCGGATTAAACTTGAAGACGGATCAAGAGAATTAATTTATAATTTTGAAAATCTAAAAGTTTTAAATAAACTAACCATTAAAGCGTTAGAAGTATCAATCTTATTATTTATTATTTATCTGGCAGTCGCAATTTTAAAATTATTTGTTGTCAGTGAAAAAAATGAAGATAAGCTTAAAAAATTAATCTTAGCCTTACTATTAGTTGGAATGACGATTGCGATTGTCTTAATTGCTTATTATATCTACATTTTAATTAGATTTCCTAAGGATTATGATAAATATAATAATTATGCTTATGCCTTAGGTGTCGCCAATATTATCTTTTTAACTTCTTTAATTGCCCTTACTACAATACTAGTATGGTTAACATTTACTAGTAAAGAAGAATCTAAAACTACCATCAATATTCAAGTCGTAACCGAAGGGGCGATGATGGTGGCGTTGTCGGTTGTTTTATCAGTTTTAGGAGATTTAATTCCCTGGATAAATAATGCTTTTGGTGGCGGTGTATCACTATCAATGTTACCGATATTCATTTTTGCATTCCGCCGAGGAATCGCACCAGGAGCATTAGTTGGCTTTTCTTACGGAGTAGTAAACTTATTAATTGACGGAGTACTACACTGGGGATCAATCTTTTTTGATTATTTCTTACCTTATACATTGGTAGGACTAATTGCGGGACTATTCGCAAAAAAAGCCCAAAAGGGCTTAATTGGCTATTCGATGCTAGCAGTTTTCCTCGGCGGATTTGCTAGATATTTATGTCACTCATTAAGTGGGGTAATTTTCTTTTCAGATTATGCACCAGAAGGAATGACGGCATTTTATTATTCATTTATTTTTTATAATGCACCTTATATGGCAGTAAATATTGTCTTAAACTTAATTATCATCTTTGCGGTGCATTCAAGATTAATTACTAAAGATAGTAGAGTCGTATAATTTCTAAATAATCAATTCTAGGATTATATTTAAATTTAATTAAATGAGCGCGCTCTTTAAAAGTTTCATAGGGGATGGATTTTCTCCCCTTTTCTTTATTATTCCAATATTCTAGTAACACCTCACAAGGTAAATAATAATATTCATTATAATGTTTCCAGTGAACGATTAAAAATGAGATACCACCGTGTTCCTTAACTTGACGTAAGTGCTCAACTTGGTGCGGGTGGATATTACTTAGTGGTAGTGAGGTTTTTGATTTGGTTTCTTTAGCATCAAAATCAATATATCGACCTTGATAAATTCCATTATAGTCAGTTGTTGATGGTGTTTTATAATAAGCTTCAACAATTTTAGCTTTATTTCGTGAAGGATATGAGACATCAACAATTTGAACTGGAGTTGGCTTTTTATGAATCACGGCGATATTATTTAAAAGATAATATTCATTAGTTGAATCTAAGTCGGCCTCTAAAGTCATACCTAAATTAGAGGTATAACTCTTAATTTGTTGTTTTTCTTTATTAACTTTTTTCAAATTTGGATATTTAATCATTAAGTGCCACCACCACATTTAGTTTATCATATATTTTTAAAACATTTTATTCATTCAAATTAATATTTGAATAATTTTTTTGATAAATAGCGAATATTAAATACTGCTAATTTAATTGTGATATAATAATAGTAACGAAGAAGCGATTCAAAGGAAGTGAAAAGTTATATGACAGAAGTAAAAGTTTTTGCGCTGGGAGGATTAGGCGAAAACGGGAAAAACATGTATGCAGTTGATGTTAATAACGAACTATTTATTTTAGATGCGGGGTTAAAATACCCAACTAATGAATTATACGGGGTTGATGAAATTATTCCGGATTATAAAATGTTAGTGGCAGCTAGAAGAAGAATAGTTGGTATTTTTATCTCGCATGCTCATGAAGACCACATTGGCGCCTTACCCTATATGTTAAAAGAGTTAAATGTTCCGATTTATGGAACACCGTTATCAATAGAATTAATTAAAGATAGTTTACTTGAAGCTGATCATAATTTAGATGATTATTTTTTCCATACGGTAAACACCAATACCACCCTACCATTTAATAATGCGAAAGTGACATTTTTTGCCACGACTCACTCAATTCCTGAGTCAGTCGGGATTGCAGTTGAAACAGATTTAGGTAGTATTGTTTATACAAGCGAGTATACTTTTAATCAAATTAAAGATCCTAAATACAAAACCGACTTCAAACAAATTAATGAAATTGCTAATCGCGGCGTTTTAGCGGTTTTAGTGGAATCTGCCGGATCATATCATACTGGATTTAGAAATATTGACTTATTAAGACACCAAATTGAAAACATCTTTACTAACGCTAAAGGTCGGATTATCGTTTCATTATTTTCTAGTGATTTACAAAAAATTCAGTGGGTTATTAATATCTCAATAGCTCATCAGAAAAAGATTGCGGTTGTTGGTAGAAAAGCCCAAAGGATAGTTGATATTGCCTTAAAAAATGGCTACTTAGATATTCCTAGTGATGCCTTTGTTAATTTAAGATATATTGATGATAAAAATAAAAATAATCAAGAAGATTTAGTCGCAATTGTCATTGGTAAACGCCATGAGCCATTTTACATGCTGCAAAGAATGGCGAGAAAAATAGATCGGTTAATTCATATTGAATCTAAAGATACTGTAGTTTTACTAACGCCACCAATCCCAGGAACGGAAACCATGGCAGCAAGAACCCTTGATGTTTTATACCGCGGCGATTCACAAATTAAAATTATTGATAAGACCTTGCTTTCAACATCTCATGCTTCTCAAGAAGAAGTTAAAATGATGATTAACTTATTAAGACCGGAGTTTGTAATTCCAGTAATTGGTGAATATCAACATCAAATTAGAGTTAAAAATTTGGCATCTCAAATCGGTTATGAAGATGATAAAATCTTAATTTTGGATAATGGTGATGTGGCAACATTTAAACCAAAAGCTAATTATGTTAGTAAAAAAGATATTAGAACTGAAGATATTTTAATTGATGGGACACCACTTGATGATAATAATGATGTTATTTTAAGAGATAGAGAATTATTAGCTGAAGACGGAGTCGTGATGGTTATTGCCAATGTTAATCCGAAAACGAGAGAAATATTAAATGATGACATTGAAATTATTACTAAAGGATTTTCATATTATCACGAATCAATTAATATTTTAGATCAAATTAGAGAAATATTTTTAGAAGTTAGTAAAAAAGAA
>JAAYXR010000129.1 GCA_012515785.1 Acholeplasmataceae bacterium
CTGTCAGGAGAGTATTATTCAATTAAAGAGTTGTATCAAATTATTGGTAAGTTAACTGGCAAGAAAAAAAGATTAGTTTATATTCCTAGCTGGTTAGCTAAATTTGGTACTATCTTTATTAAGAGTCTTTCACCGATGGTAGTGGATATTGTAACTAAATCTCGTCCGTTTAATGACCCAAAAACCAAACTATTATTAGAAGAAAATACCGCCATTGAAATTACTTTTAAAAATATATTAGAAGAATCTGGTAATAAAATTAATTAAATTTTATTAAATTAATAATGAGGCTTTGTCAAAGCCTTTTTATATTTTTTTATAAATCAGTAGTTTATCGGTTTATTATTATGTTATAATAATAGTAATGGCGTGGAGGTTTATAGATGGTTAAGGATTGCTTGGTATTTTTGGATTATGATTGCGATGATATGTATGATTTTTTAAAGTCTGCTGCAAATACTATTTTTAAATCCGGATTAGTTCAAGATAGCGATGCCTTTTATCGTGCCTTACTTGCTAGAGAAGAAGAAATTACAACCGGTGTTGGAAGAGGTGTAGCTTTTCCGCATGCATACGGTGATTTTATAGACTATCCTTTTGTTTGTTTATTCAGAACCAAAAAAACTCTTGATTACAAATCAATTGATGGGGAACCAGTTGATTTGTTTTTTGTCATTGGGACACCAACTAATGCTGAAGAATTGCATTTAAAGATTTTATCTAGATTGGCGCAAAATTTCGCTCAAGGTGAGTTTAGAGAAGAATTAAGAATTTCTGAAGAAGCGGAATTAATTAGGCAAGTATTATTACGCATTTTCCAACCAATGGTCAACATAATTACTAATGACAATAAAATTAAAAAAGCGATATTAAAAGAGTTTTCACCAAAGATTAACTTTTTCTTCCATGAAAATGGGAAAACGGTAGAACCATTTGAAATTCACATTTCGGATTTATCGTTTGCCATTAACACCGAACCGAATAACCGATTAATTAAAAAAGTATTAACATTAGAAGAAGCGCAAGTAAGCTTAAGAAATTTACTAAATAAGAATAAGGAGGGACAAGCATGAATAAACTATTTGACGTAATCAACCCAAATTTCTTTAACGTCTTGTCAAGCCCAAATAAAGAAATTTACGTTGATTGCATCTTTATTATTTATGACTCTCTTGATAGTGTTGAAGATGCCTTTCAAGGTGATCGTGAATTTGTTATGCAAAGATTAATTCATTACTTTGATGAAATGGAACTAAAAGGAGTTAATGAATTTGATGATAATCGAACTAGCCGCCAAAAAGCGACTGCTGTTATCAACTACTTTAAAGAAAGTGGTTGGCTAGGTGAAGAAGAGTTAGGTGATTATAAAACATCACTTAACTTATTTGACTATACGATTAAAATTGTTGATACCTTAAGGTCAATTAAAGACCGTGATCAAATTGAGTACACTGGAGAAATATTTACTGTCTACTCAGTTTTACAAAATTTCGTTTTAGAAGAAGGTTTAGGAATTATTGAACAAGCTTACGATTCAACTAACCAAATTATTAAAAACTTAAAAGGATTAAAAGCGAACATTTACCGTTATTATTACGATATTACCTTAAATCAAGATGCGCAAGATCTGCAACAATTACTTGAAAAACTTTTAGTCGAATATAAAAATAATTTCTTCGATAATGCTTACTATAATTTAAAAACTAAAGATAGTTTACCAAGATACAAAAAAGCGATTTTAGACAAAGTATTAGATATTTATAATAGTGACGAAATTATGAACTCATTAGCGCTTCAGACAATGGAAGCGAAAAAGATTGAAGACTATGATGAGGCATTCCATTATATTGAAGAAAAAGTAAGGTTTATCGCTGATTCATTTAACGCTTTTGATTACTTAATTCTAGCAATCGACCGTAAAAACGAACAATATGTTAGTGCGGCCGCTTCAAAGATTTTATTCTTAACGAATCACTCCGATGATATTGAAGGAATTTTCAATCGTATCTTCAAGATTGTAGTTGATAGTGATGAAGATAGTTTCGAATATGATCAATTATTTAATTTATTCCACGCGAGAAACTTAGATACTGAATCACTATATACCCAAAGACGATTAAGAGTTGATACTGACCCAGAACCAGTAACGGTTTTAGATGATTTAATTACCGATGAGTTTAAACGTAAGAAGATTCAATTCTTAGTTAAAAATAATATTTATGGTAAAAAAGAAATTAACCGTTACGCACTATCTCAATTAAGTCATCTTGGTGAAATTGAAGCTTCTGAATTACCATTAGATACTGAAGAAGACTACATTAAATTAATTTTAATTTTCCTATATTCAAGATCAGTTGGCATGGATTATCATGTCGAAATGTTAGGTCGTGAAACGACATCAAATTTTGCGACATTTAATAACTTTTTAATTAAACGAGGTAGATAGATATGAATAAAACGCAAGCAGTTAAAAAATTTAATGAGGAATATTTAAACTTAAAAGAAGGGGAGAAAACTGATTTTTCAAGAATTTGTAATAAGTTATTACAAGTCAACTTCTTAACGAAAAGAAAACCAGGTGATGGTAATGATTACCGCACTATTTTAGCGTTTAAAGAAACTTTTGAAGCGTTCTTTAAATTAATTGATTTTGAATTAATTATTAAAAGAGAAGATGAAGTTGTCTTTATTAAAAACGAAGCGGTTTATAACCACTTACGTTTGCGTAAAGCTGAAAGTGTCTTACTTCTAGTAACTCGCATTCTTTATCAAAGAAAGATGGATTTCATTACTTTAGATGAAGATGTGGAAATCTTCTTATATGAAATTCATGATGAATTAACGAGAATTGGTTATTTAGATAATAAACGGATTACTAAATCGGATTTAAGACCAGCTTTGCAAATGATGAGAGGTTATAATATTATCGATTACATCGATACTGGTTTATCTGATGATGCAAGAATTAAAATTTATCCAACAATTTTATATGTCACTGATTTAGAAGGAATTAAAGGTGTCATTGATAAACTTGATGGATATATGAGAGCCGAAGGAGGATTAGGATATGAAGAAATTAACGAAAATTAAACTAGTTAACTGGCATTTATTTTCCAATCAAACGATTGATATTCAAGGAAACACTTTAATTAGTGGTGAAAACGGCTCAGGGAAATCAACCTTACTTGACGCAATTCAATATTTACTTGTTGGTGGACGCGGCGGTGTTAAATTTAACGTAGCGGCAACCGATGATGCCAAAAGAACTCTTGACGGATACGTTAGAGGTCGTATCGGTGCTGAAAATAAAGAATATATTCGTACCAGTGACGTAATTACTCATGTGGCGTTAGAGTTTTATGATGAAAAAGAAAAAACTTTTAATATTGTCGGTGCGATTTTAGATTTGCCAAGAAATTCATCAATGCGTGAAAGATTATACATTTTAGAAAATGTCGCGATTCACGAAGAGATGTTTTTAGAAGGTAATATGCCTCGTGATTATAAATCAATGAAAGAGTATTTTCGTGATCAAGGAATTGATTTAGAACCATTTGATACGCAAAGAAAGTATCGTGATGGTTTATCTAAATTCTTTGGTATGGATGCGAGAAAATATGCGCAATTACTACCAAAAGCCTTAGCATTTAGATCAATTGACTTACAAACATTCGTGTTTGAATTTTTACTTGATGATAACCCAATTGATATTCAATCACTTAAAAATAACGTTTCTCAATTAAAGCGGGTTGAAGCTCAAATTAAATCTGACCGCGAAAAATTAGAAAAACTAGATTCAATTATTGATGTTGGAACGACAATCACTGAACTTCGTGAACAAGTTCAAGTTAACGAAATCATCGATAACTTAAACTGGGTCGAACAAAGAGAAAATTTCTTAAAGACAAGTGAAGAAGCTCTTGGAAAATTAGATACTAAATTAAATACTTTAAGAACTGAAAAAGCGGAACTTGACGGAGTTATTGAACAAAACGATGCGAATATCTTAAATTTAGAAAAGGCAAAAGATAATAATGATTTATCAAAAACTTTAAGTGAATACCAAGACGCCTTAGATCGTAAAAATAAAGATTATACTCATCAAGATGAAGTTTTAAAACGAGTTTATCAAGATCTTTTAGAAGAAGTTGCGTTCTTAAAAGAAATTACTAAAGTTGTTCCCGATCAAGCGATGAATAACTTTATTCGATATTATGAACAAAATCATAATAATTTAGATTCACGTGAGTTAGTTAATCATTTAAACTTAGTTGCAGGATCAGTTTCAGCCTATGAAAAAGCGTTCCACACTGAAAGACAAAATATTGAACGAAGTAAAACTGAACTTTCAACTAATTTAAGAAACGCGCAATTTAGATTAAATAACTTAAGAAAAAACATTAAAACCTATCCTAAATACGTAACCGACTTAATTGATTCAATTAATCGTGAATTAACATATAAATTCAATAAAGAAATTAACGTTCGTCCATTAGCTGACTTAATTGAAGTTAATGATGAAAAATGGCGTAATGCCCTAGAGGGTTACTTAAATACTCAAAGATTTGACATTATTGTTGAACCTGAGTACTTTAATGATGCCTTAGATGTCTATGAAAGAGTTAAGGGTGAATTAAGAATTTACGGAGTAGGGTTAGTTAATACCGCTAAACTTCAAGCTTACGAAGAAGTTAAAGATGGTAGTTTAGCGTCTAAAGTATCGAGTGAACATCCATACGCGAGACAATACGTTAATATGTTACTTAATGGTATTTATTGCGTGTATGATGTTCAAGATTTAAAGAATTTCTCACGCTCAATTACACCTACCGGTATGACTTATGCCAACCACACCGCACGTCAAATTAACCCGAGAGTATACGAAGTTCCATTTATTGGTGATAACGCTACGGTAGCTCAAATTAAGATTGCTGAAGGTGAAGTTAAAGAGCTTGAAGAATTAATGAAAAAATCATATAGCGATACTGATACTAACGAAAGTGTTGCGAGATTCCTTTCTCGTTCACATGCCCTAAGGTTAGTTCAACAAAACAACTTAAGATATATTGAGTTAATTAAAGAAACTAGAAAAGATATCGCTACTTTAGAACGTCAATTAAAATCATTATCAATGGACGCTAGCTTACAAAAAATTGAAGATCAACTTGATCAAGAAAGAAATAATCGTCGTCAATTACGCTTAGATCAAGAAAAAATTATTTCTGAAATCGCTAAAGCTAGAGAAGAACGTCAAAGAACTTTAAATAATATTGATGAAGTTAGAGAAAAATTAGAGATGATTTTACAAAAACAAAAAGAATTCTCAGTGACTCATGGTGCAGTATTAAGTATTGCTCAAACTCAATATCAAGCGTTAAAACAAAAAACACAATATGACTACAACACAATTACTCAAGATATTCAACGTTCTAACGTCACGATTAATAACCAACTTAATCGTATGCAAAACGATATTACTAACCAAATGAGAGCGTATGTTCATCAGTATTCATTTGATGCTGAACCTAACTTTGAAAGTTTAATTACTTTTGAAGCTGAAGCTAACTTAATTAAGAACAATAACTTAATTAAATATGAACAACAAGCAACAGATCTTCGTAAAGCTTCAGAAGTAGGTTTCAAAGAAGAGTTTGTTAATAAATTACGAGCATCAATTGAACAAGCCCAACAACAAATTGAAGAGTTAAACTTCGCGTTAGAAGGTAAGAAATTCGGTAGTGACCACTATCAACTTTTATGCTTACCATCAGAAGATCCAGAATATAAGATGTATTACGAAATTATTATGAGTTCAACCGCTCATGAACGTCAAACTTTATTTACTGAAGGATTATCAAAGAAAAACGAAAGAATTTTAATGGAATTATTTGAAAAAATTGCTTCAGATAACCCAGAATATGACCGCTTAGCGTATGAATTCTTAGATTATCGTAATTATATGTCATATGATATTAAAATTGAAAACGATAATGGTAACTTATCATACTTTAGTAAAGTATCAAGAGAAAAATCAGGTGGAGAAACACAAGTTCCATTCTATATTGTTATTGCGGCATCATTCCAACAATTACTATCAAGAAATAAACGAATTGACTCAGGATGCGTCGTTTTATTTGACGAAGCATTTAACAACATGGACGAATCAAGAATTGAAGCAATGATGAAATTTTATAATTCATTGAGTATTCAACTTTTAATTTCGATTCCACCGCAAAGAGTTTCAAATATTATTCCGTACGTTAATACGAGCTTAATTATTGTTAAACATAATGACTACGCGATTGTAGAATCTTTTAAGGATGATAGAGTTGTTCAGTAATGATTAAAAAAGGTATTTCAGTATCACATGGTTTAGGACTTGCTCCGGCTTATATTATTCAAGATTTAAAAGTAGTAGTATCAA
>JAAYXR010000130.1 GCA_012515785.1 Acholeplasmataceae bacterium
CTTGTTTTTTTACTTCTTTTTCTTTTGATTTTCTATTTTTTTGCATATTATCAACTTCCATTCCGTATTATTATACTATTTTTAAGTATTTAATACAATTTTAGTCATTTTCTCTAATATATTTAATTTTTCTAAACGCTGATAGTGTTGAGCGGTATACCGGAATAACAAGTAACACTACCCATGTCGGATGCCACTTACCAGTTAAAAACCCAAGCGTTACATAAACCGAAACAGCTAACATTTCAATTGAAAATAATCCTGGTCTTTTTCTTAAAATAGCTTCAATTAATGATGCATAAATTGGAATTGTTAGGAAAATTAACCACCAAGGATGCCAGCCATCTAAAACTGCCCCTAAGACAACATATACTACTACTAAAATTATTGTATAGGTTGATACTAGTAAGCTTTTAATCGCATTAATTTTCTTATAACTCATTCCTGATCTTGGTTCAATTACATATTCAGCATCTACATATTCATCTTTATCGTACATTTTTTTAACCTCTTTCTTCATCTTCCAAGCGAATCTCTCTTATTTTTATAAAACGATGATTTAAGCCAGAACGTGATATTTTTTTATTATATTTTTCTAAGTAAGCTTCTTCTAATTCAGATAAACTCAAAGTTGGGTTTTCTAATCTTAAAATTGCCGCCTCTTTTAGTTTAGGGTTTAACACATTTAATGTCAAGTGTTTTTGAATATACTTAATATCATCAAGCTGACGCGCGGATGACTCCATAACCTTTTGTTCATTAGCCACTTCCATATTAATGATCCGGTTAATTGAATTATTAAAATCACGTTGAATTCTAGCATCTTCAAATTTGAATAAAGAATTCTGGGCTTTAGTTAAAATTAAGAAATTAGCAATTTGCTCAGAATCTTTTACGTAAGCGATAAATCCGCTTCTTCTTTTAATGATTTTCGCATTTAAATTAAAGTAATTCATCAGCGTTTGAATAAACAAAATATCGCTTGAATTTCTTGCATATATCTCTAAGTGATAATTAGAAGTATTAGGATCATTAATTGATCCGCCAATTAGAAATGCGGCACGAAGATAGGCTTGTTTGGTTTCTGGTGTTCTAACTAATAACTCTCTATTATCTTCAATTTGACCCAGTCCATGTTCACTAATAATTTCTTCGATTGGTGATAAGATTTTAATATTAATTGATTTGCGGTACTGTAATACTTTTTCATCTTTAATATTCAATTTAACACTTGAAGGATATAGGGAACGAAGTAATTTTAAAAATCTAATCGCAACCGTCGCATTTTTAGATTTATAAGTAATTACTGGTTTCAAGTTTTGCTCTTCAATTTCACAACTCAATTGAAAAAATGCTGAAATTTCAGCTAACATTTCACTTTGATTAACTGGAATTGAAGTCATTTCTTCTTTTACGGTTTTAGCAAAACTCAAATAATATTACTCCCAACCTTCTAAATATTTTAAAATCGATTGAACCGCTACCGCACCATCACTAGTTGCGGTGACGATTTGTCTTACATTTTTAACTCTAACATCTCCTGCAGCAAAAACTCCAGGTAATTTAGTTTCTAATTTATCATCCGCTTCAATATAGCCCCAATTGTTAGTAATGCCTAAGTTTTTGAAGACATCTGTTGATGGTTTTAATCCAACATATTCAAACACACCATCAGTTTTAATAATTGATTCTTGACCATTATTATCAACGATTCTGACCGCTTCTAATTCATCGTTACCAATAAACTCTTTAACAACTGAATTATAGTGAACTTTAACATTTGGTTGTTTTAAAAGTCTTTCTACCGAGATTGGATCTGCCGTTAATTTTTCTAAGTTTTGAACGACTTCAATTTCGGTTGCGACATTAGCCATCGTTAATGCTTCGTCAACGGCGCTATTCCCGCCACCAACGAAGACGACTTTACGTCCTTTATAGAATGCGCCGTCACAAATAGCACACCAACTAATACCACGGCCTGCAAATTTATCTTCACCAGGAACACCTAATCTTCTTGGATTAGCTCCAGTAGCAATTAATAACGCTTTGGCTTTGATCGTTGATCCATCATCTAGAGTAACTACTTTTAAATTGCCTTTGGTTTCAACTTTTTGAACCCCTTGAAAATCAAATTCAACCCCTAACTCCATCGCATGATTAAACATTGCCATTGATAGTTGTGGCCCAGTCATTTTACCAACGCCTGGGTAATTTTCAATGTCACCTGTTGTTACCATTTGTCCGCCCGGAGCATTATTTTCTAAAACTATTAAATTTAAATTGGCTCGTTTTGCATAAATGCTTGCGGTCATTCCCGCAGCACCAGAACCAATTATAACTAAATCATACATCATTATTTCTCCTCTACTATTTCTATTATTTCTAACAAATCTTTGATTATATAATCCGGATCGTGTAATTTTATTTTATCAATATTATAACTAAATTCAACTGCAACGCTTTTCATCCCAGCTCTCTTGGCTGCGATAATATCATTTACGTGATCTCCTACGTAAATGAGTTCACTTGGCTTTAAATTTAACAACTCCGCCGCCTTATTAAGTGAGTCAGGAGCAGGCTTATGGTTTTTGACATTATCAAAACCAACTAAAATATCAATATATTTAAATAGACCATTATTTTCTAGTCCGCGTCTAGCCATATTGTTTTTCTTTGAAGTAACTAATCCGACTTGATATCCTTTTTCTTTTAATGTTTTTAAAGTGACTTCAGCATTCGGAAATGGAGGTATCATATCATTATCGTGTTCTAATGTACTATGCATTACATAATGATCAAATGCTTTATACACATAGTCCATATCATCAGTATATTGACTAAAGGTTTGAACTAATGTCGGCCCTAAAAAAGAAAGTTTTTCTTCTTCGCTTAATACTACTTCTGGAAATAAATCAGCAAATGTTTTTTCAAAACATCTAATAATTGAAGGGGCGCTATCAATTAAAGTCCCGTCTAAATCGAATAATACTCCTTTAATCATTATTATCTTGTTTTTTCCTATCTTCTTCTAATTTATTAAGTTCAGCGATAATTTCTTCATCTGAAACTTGATATCTTTCTTTTTCAGCTTTAATTCTAGCATGATTAGCTTTTTTCTTTTCTTCCTTTAAAGATCTTTGATAAGCTCTTCCTTCTAATCCTTTTAAATAACGATTTTCAGTAATCGCTAAATCATAATAATATGGTAATTTTTTAAATACTAAATATTTAACAACTAAATAAATAATTCCACCAAGAGTAAAAATTAAAAGTGATGACCAAATATTAAGTGGTTGATCACCAATCATTAATTGGTCCTGTCTCATTGGTTCAATTACTAAACCTCTAATAATACCATAATAAATTAAATAAATTCCTAAGGAGTCACCAACTTTTAACACTCTAAATCTTCTAATTACTAATAAGAAAACTAAGATTACAAAGTTTAAAAAACTCTCATATAAAAATGTTGGATGATAAGTTACGCCACCAATAACCATATTTTTCTTAACAAATCCCGGAACTAAAGCTTTAAAAACCCAACTATTACCAACTTCTGGGCCGTGTGCTTCTTGATTAATAAAGTTCCCCCATCTTCCGATAATTTGGCCAATTAAAAGTCCTATCACTAACACATCAAAGAAATATAGTGGGTTAATTTTTTTAATCTTAGCAAATATAATTACCGATACTATCGCAGTAATTATTCCGCCGTGAATAGCTAATCCACCATCAGTTAAATTTAAAACGTCAATTAAGGTTTTATAATGTCCTTCTGACCAAGTTGAAAATACATAGTATAATCTCGTTCCTAAAATTGAAAGCGGAACGATAATTAATAATGCATCAGTTAGGGTATCCCTTGAGATACCTAACTTAGGATATTCATAATAAGCATAAATAGCTCCAAAGATTATCCCTGTTAAAATAAATACCGCATACCATTTAATACTAATCGTTCCAAGTTTTAAAAAATCAGTACTTTTAATTAAACCTAAGCCATTAGTTGCAATCACAATTAAAATAAATACCCACAGCATCATTAGTGGTCCAACTACTACTTCAGGAAACTTAGCTATGAATTGTCCTACTTTAGTTTCTTTAAACTGAGCTATTTTTTCCTTAACGATACAAGGCTTACATTCTTTTTTATTTTTACACTGTTTTTTACTCATCTTCAAATTCTCCTTTTGCTAGTTTAGATACATTTTGGGTAAAAGTAACAGCCGCATTATAACCCATTTGTTTTAGTTTTTCGTTCATCGCCGCACTCTCTACCAGAGTTGCGATGTTTCTACCTGGTAATACTGGAATAGTAATTTTAGGAATTTCAGTATTGAAATACTTAATCGTATCACCTTCAATTCCTAAGCGATCATATTCTTTATCTTTTTGCCAGTATTCTAGTTCAACAACCATATGAACTCTCTTTCTTTCACGGTATGCACCGCTTCCGAACATTGAAATAACATCGACAATTCCAATTCCTCTAATTTCAAGATAACGTCTTAAAATTCTTGGTGCTGTCCCAACTAAACTACCAGCTGATGATTCATAAATTTCAACTAAATCATCAGATACTAAAATGTGTCCTCTTTTAATTAACTCTAGTGCTGTCTCACTCTTACCAATGCCACTACCACCAATAATTAAGCAGCCCATACCATGAATATCCATTAATACTCCGTGAACGCCAATTGTTTCTGATAGTTCTTGGTGCAAGTATACATATAACATTGAGTTAAGTGGTGTTGTATTTAAGTTGCTTCTTAAAATAGGAACGTTATATTCATCGCCAAATTCTTTAAAAAGGTCTAATACTTTTTCAACTTCAGGATTAACCGGAAAGATAATGGCTGGAGGTTTTAAATCAAATAATCCTTTAATCATTTTCTTTCTTTTTGGCATACTTTGACTATCTAAAAAATTAGATTCTTGAACCCCAATTAACATTAGTCTTTGCGGATCGGAAAATTCAAAATTCCCCATTATTTCAAATTGTGGTCTAGAAATCATTTCCACATCAACAGTGAAATCGATCCCTTTTTTACCTGCTAATACTTCTAAATCACAATCTTTAATCATTTTTCTGATTCTTAATTTTTTTTTCATAACTACACCTCTTTAGAAAAATATTTTTTAATAGAAATAAATATATAACTAACACCACTTCTAATAAAACTAAATAATAAGACAAAACCAAATATGGCTAGAAAACTAGTAAACTTTAAATCAAAGAATATCTCTAATGCAAAAAATAGTAATACCTGATTAGGAAATAACATAATTCCCCTTGATTTTAAAACTGATTGGAAACTAACCTTGTAAAAGAAGTACTTTATTAGTAATTCTAAGACTGAAAAAATTAAAAACATATAAATCATATGAATGTAATTCCCAGTAAGCAAAGGATAAAAGGTATTAGAAATACCGACTATAACTACACCAGCTAAAAGGCTAAGTATTGCGGCCATAAAGACATTTAAAAAGAAATTATGATGGTTAAAATAACCAATAATTACCGCAAATTTTAGCTTAGCTTCATTAAATTTCTGTCTATTTTGTTGTTTTTCCATTTTACCCTCTTTAAAACTATTATAACATATTGATATATGTTATTATTAAAAA